>NZ_JAGFPF010000749.1:0-982 GCF_025962695.1 Candidatus Symbiopectobacterium sp. NZEC135
ATCGGGCGCTTTTAACACCGCAAACCCGGCCTGATCGACCTTGTTCTTGTGCAGCTTGTTCACTCTGCCGAGTCGTTTGAGGATTTCGCCGCCAAATTTCAGGCTATCGCTGATGGTGGCGGTCTGCACCAGATCAAACAGCGTATGGTCGAGATAGCGATCGCCACTCATGCCCACGCCGCCAATCAGATCCGATTCGTTTTGCGTTTCCGCCAAAAAGCGCGCTGCGGTGCTGGTTGCACCTTTCTTCGACAGCGCAAACACCGAAGAACCGCGCGCCGCACGGTTGGTGAAGGCATCCGCATGAATCGAAACAAACAGATCGGCGCGCTGCTTACGCGCTTTCGCCACCCGCACGCGCAGCGGAATAAACACATCTTCATTGCGCGTCATGTACGCCTTCATATTGGGTTCGCGTTCAATCAGACTGCGTAGCCGCCGCGCAATCTGCAACACAATATCTTTCTCACGCGTGCGATTTTTACCGATGGCTCCAGGATCTTCGCCGCCGTGACCGGGATCGAGCATGATAACCAACGGACGATCGCGCCCCGCTTTGCCCGCCAACGGCGCTTCCGACGGTAATTTACTCTCCAGATCGCCCTTGTTGTAATCCTCCAGCAGCGCCAGCAGCGGATCTTCCGCATTGTCATAGCGCCCAACCGCAGGATAGAGATCCAACACCAATCGGTGTTTAAACTCAGCGATGGGATCGAGGGTAAAGACTTTCGGGTTAGTGGCTTGCTTCAGCTCTAACACCAGCCGCACGGTTTTGGGATCAAACTGCCCAATGCGGGCTTCTTTGATCAACGGATCGTCAGACTGAAACTGCTGTGACACCGTTTTCAACACGCTGTTGAGTTGGATATCGTCGATATCCACGACCAGCCGGTCGGGGTTGGTTAGCATAAACTGCTTGTATTTTAGCGTGCGGTTAGACTCTAGGGTGACGCGGGTATAGGCTGAAGAAGGCCAGACGCGA
>NZ_JAGFPF010000750.1:0-982 GCF_025962695.1 Candidatus Symbiopectobacterium sp. NZEC135
ATGATGTTGAGTCGTAATGCGTTGCGTGCGGCCGATCAGTTTGAGATACCGCCGAACCGGCTGATAGAGCTGGGGATTCAGGTGGAGATTTAGTGTATGACCAGGCTGATGACAAAGTCACTTTCCCCCTCGTCATCCTCGGCGAAAGCCGGGGATCTCAGTCAGAAGAAACGCGTTTCATCTGCACGAGATTCCCGCCTTCGCGGGAATGACGGGGTGGACGGAAATGAGTGGCTGGATGAGTCAGCTACTGCTGTTGAACTGATCGAGGATGTCCTGCTCTGTCAGCATTGGGGTTTGCTGGGCGAAATCATAAAAATCCGGTTTGCTTTCGATATAAATCTGGCTCACCAACCGTTTGCGATCGTCCGGGAATATCCCCGCAGACAGCTCATAGGTTTGCGTTTCCAACAGCAGGTAATAGAGATGGGTGCCACAGATGCGGCAGAACGTACGCTCGGCCCATTCTGACGAGCGATAATGCGTGACGTTCTCTTCACCGTGCATCACCACGTCCTGTTTGCACTCTACCGCCAACAGCGGTCCGCCGCCCCACTGGCGGCACATATTGCAGTGACACACGCTAACGTCATGCACGCACGCTTCCGGCACGTCGACGGTGACTGCACCGCATAAGCACTGGCCCTTGGTCATTTTCATCACGCCCTCCTGCCGCAAACGGTTATCGTTTTTTTCAACGCTGTTGCCATAAAAAAGGGGCATACCGACGGTTGCCCCTTTTCTGTGAATGTGGTTATTTTACCACGCGTAACGAGGGTCGCCCGCCGCGCGGAGCCGGTGGTGGCTCGTCATCAGGCGGGTTAGTCTCTATCACGTTGTCTTGATGCTCGTTATCCACAACCGACATCACCACACCCGGCGTCAATGCCTCACCCTGCGCATCCGTCAGGTTATCCAGCTCATAGGCTGGCTCGGGCTCAAACATGGTGCCAGCCCCGTTCTCACGGGCGTAAATGGCCAG
>NZ_JAGFPF010000751.1:0-980 GCF_025962695.1 Candidatus Symbiopectobacterium sp. NZEC135
GTCTTGCTGGCGCTCGGTGCATCTCCTGCGATGGTGGTGGATCCGGGCGAGGCGGCACAGTTTGCCGCGTTGGCCGATGCGCTTCTGATCAACGTGGGGACCTTAGAATCAACGCGTGCCGATGCGATGCTGGCCGCCGTGCATAGCGCTAACCAGGCGGGCAAGCCCTGGGTGCTGGATCCCGTCGCGGTTGGTGGGTTGCGCTTTCGTACCGACTTTGTGCGCGAATTGCTGCCTTGCAAACCGGCGGCGATTCGCGGCAATGCCTCGGAAATTATCGCGCTGTCTGGTGCCAATTCGCAGGGCCGAGGCGTTGATAGCCTGGACGCTTCCTTCACGGCCATCCCTGCCGCACGCGAACTGGCGGCGCGTTGGTCAACGGTGGTGGCGGTGACGGGAGAGGTGGACTACGTCACGGACGGTGTGCGCGTCTGGGCGGTAAAGGGCGGTCATCCGATGATGACGCGCGTGGTGGGTACCGGGTGCGCACTCTCCGCCGTCGTTGCGGCATTCTGTGCGCGCGGTGCGGATCGATTATCTCAGGTTGCGACAGCCTGTGCCGTAATGGCGCGGGCAGGGGAGCGTGCCGCCGCGCAGGCCAACGGGCCGGGCAGTTTTACGCCTGCGTTTTTGGATGCGCTTGCGCTATTGCGCCAGGAGGCACAGACATGCGCCTTATAAAAGAGCAGGTTCCCCGAATAAATGCGTTAACAATCGCAGGCACCGATCCTAGCGGTGGAGCAGGGATCCAGGCCGATCTGAAAACGTTTTCTGCCCTAAGCGCCTATGGCACCAGTGTGATCACTGCGCTGGTGGCGCAGAATACGCAGGGGGTTCAGTCGGTTTATCGTATTGAACCTGATTTTGTGGCGGCTCAACTGGATTCCGTGCTGAGCGATGTGCGTATCGACAGTGCGAAGATCGGCATGCTGGCGCAAAGTGATATTGTCGAAGGGGTCGCCGGGCGCCTGCAAAGCTTT
>NZ_JAGFPF010000752.1:0-979 GCF_025962695.1 Candidatus Symbiopectobacterium sp. NZEC135
TCCAGTGCCAGTTCGTCATCCATAGAGATGGTCAGTCGTTGCATGTTGCTCTCGTTTCGAAAACCCATTTTGGGACTAAGAATGAAGGTATTATAATAGGATGTTGACTTAAGTGATATCTTTCTTCTTCAGATGCAAAGAGAAAAGTGCGGGTTTCATATTCGTTGAACATAAACACCCATTGAATACCATTATCATGTCGAATATATTTAATGTAGAAAATCAACCAATTCGGCAAAATAGCATAATAACACCAGTAACAATAATAAGACTGAAACCCTATCCTGCCGTCATCAACGATTCTTTTATTTTCACCTGACGTTTATTTTTTATTGATGTACAGCCTTTATACTCCGTACCATCAAGTTTTACTTTTTTACTCACTGTCATTCACAGAGATAACAACCTGTGGCTTTCATAAATAAAAAGATAAAAATACAGCATCTGATAAACGAAATCATTCCGCAGGGTTATTTAATATATTTACCACATCCGGGGCCATAATTATTGACCGAACCTCACGACAGGAGATGAACATGCAATTTGATGAACTTTTTCTTAAGGCGATGTCCAACATGGGCATAACAACGTGTTTCGGCATTATTGGCGGTGAGGCGGAGGCAATACGTTTTGATAAATCGTTTGGTATTACCTTTTATTTAACCAGACATGAATGTGCGGCGGGAATTATGGCAGACGTCGCGGGGCGACTCACCGGAATGCCCCATATGTGTTGGGCCACGTTTGGCCCTGGGTTAACCAATATGGCTACGGGTGTGTGTTCCGCCATGTTGGACCACTCGCCCATGGTCGCCTGCTCCGCGCAGATTCCGCGCCCGCAGATCAGGTTTAACCTGACGCATCAATGTATTGATAACGTCGGGTTGATGGCAGGCATCACCAAATCCTGCCTGCAACTCGAAAAGGCACAAGAACTGGTTTCACACGTCCAAACCGCATTGCAGCGCACGCTGGAGGG
>NZ_JAGFPF010000753.1:0-978 GCF_025962695.1 Candidatus Symbiopectobacterium sp. NZEC135
GCAGCAGTTTCATGCCGTTCAACGATGCATGTTTGGTGGTGGAGACCACCGTGCCGGTGACTTGGGCCAGATACATGGTGCCTCCTCAGGATGCGGTTATTAACGTGATGCGGCGCGCGGCTAGCTCATCGCGTGCTGCCGGGGTAATCAGGGTGCCGGGTCGGACACTTAGCGTGTCTTCGCTATGCAGGCGTACATCGCGTGCGGTGAGTAATGACTTACCAACGGCGGCGACAGCGCGGTGTGGCACAGATGCCTGTGGTGCAGCCGGTTGTCCCATCATGCGAATGCCGAATTGGCGCAGCGTCTCCTGATAGCGCGAGAGTTGTGCCAGATAGGCGGCTGGCATGGCGGCATCAGGGTGATGCAGTGCGATGATGCGCACGTCCTGCGCCAGCGCCTGAAAGACCCATTGGCTGGCGGCGTTATCACGCAGGCCGAGCGCTATTTTTGCCAGACTGTTATCGGACAAGGCTGGCAGCAGCAGCGTATCGCCGCTGCGTAGCGTGGAGTCAGTGGCCTGTTGGCACGGCACCTGTGGTAGCAGGCGGTTCAGGGCATCGGCAAAGCGTGTGTGCAAGCGCTGTGCGCTGTGGGAGAAGTGCACGCTGAGCAGGCAGCCTGCCTGCGCCAGTGCTGCCAGATAGCGCAGCGTGGCTGGGAAGGCGGCTGCATCATCGCCAGTGATCAGCACAAAGGTGGTTGGCTGCCGTGGGATGTCGGCCTGTGTGCTTTCGAACCCTAAACTTTCGATCCATAAAGTACGGCGGGCAAGCGCATCAGTGATGGCTTTGTCAATCAACGAAGAGAGCGTCTGGCGGTTCATGCTTCCTCTCGTGAACGTCATGGTGCCGCCTGCATGGCAATCCCCAGCGGGGTGACCAGCAGCGGCTCCACCGCAGGAATGATGTTTTTCCCGGTGACCTTGCGGAACACGCCGGGAAATTCGCTAAAGCTGCTGGCACCGCCCACCACGTG
>NZ_JAGFPF010000756.1:0-976 GCF_025962695.1 Candidatus Symbiopectobacterium sp. NZEC135
CTGAGGTAAACAGCGGGTGTGTACCAAATTGCAAAAACACCTGATGTTACGGCGCATCGGCGTAGCGCGCTTTCAAATCGGCCAACTGCTGGCGCAGGGCCTGTGCATTTTGCCGCGCTACGTCAGGGTGCGCGCTGTATTGCCCAAGCTGTTCCAGCATGGTCGGTATCGCATCCAGCGAGGTGGGATCCAGATAGACCACTGGGATGCCAAAGGCAGAGAGCTGTTCAAGCGGTCGCTGCGGGTTTCCTTCACGCCAGGCCAGAATTAAGTCCGGTTTCAGCGCCAGCACCCGTTCCAGATTGATACCTTGCCAGGACGCAACCTGTTCTCGCTGCTCTGCTTCGGGCGGGTAGTTTGACCAGGCACTTACACCAATCACCTGATCGCCCATGCCAGCGGCGAAGGCCAACTCCGTAGCGTGCGGGGCCAGGCTGATAATGCGCTGAGCGACAGCGTCTGCGCTGACCCGCCCGCTAATGAGCAGGCACAGTATTGCCAGAAGAGCGAACCCGCGAACGCGCATCAGGCTTTTCCGGCAAGCTCTTGCAGCATGGCACTCACCATGCGCGACGATTGCTGGGCCGCCACGGCCAGAAACTCATCAAAACTCAGGTGCGACGCTTTGTCAGCCACATCGGAGATAGCGCGTACTACCACGAAAGGCACGCCGAACTGATGGCAAACGTGAGCAATTGCGGTGGCTTCCATTTCGACCGCGACGGCCTGCGGGAAGGTGCGACGGATGCGGGCCAGCGGCTCGGCACCGTTGATAAACGCATCACCACTGACGATAAGCCCCTGCACGGCATTCAGTTGCAGAGACACAATGGCGCGCTCGGCCAGCGCAATCAGGGACGCATCGGCGGGAAACGCCGCTGGACAACCTGCCATCTGACCTGCTTCATAACCGAAAGCGGTGACATCGGCATCGTGATAGCGCGCTTCACCGGATACCACGATATCGCCGACGTTC
>NZ_JAGFPF010000755.1:0-976 GCF_025962695.1 Candidatus Symbiopectobacterium sp. NZEC135
ATAAGGATAATTTTGAGTTCCTAGGTTTTGATGAATATATAAAAGATGAGCTTTTTGTAAAAAGATTCTGGATGTTTTTTATTTGGAATGCTATTTGTTCAAGAAGTAATTATGGTGGTAAAAATCGAAATCTTATAATTTCCTTAGATAAACTAGATGTTCATAGTAAAATCATTAATTTAATTCAAAATAATGAAATTTACTCGGAAATCGAAGATGAACTCAATGAAATAAATAATAAGCTAAAAGGTAAGGATAAGCGACTTATATTAACATTCGACCAACTTGATAATATTGTTAAACCATTTTTGTGGAATGATGTCATATCACCGTTAGTCAAAATAGCGATGCGGTTTCCTTATGAATATATTCAACCAAAGCTTTTTTTACGTCGAGATTTATATGAACGATTAGGTAATTTAACAAATAAAAGTTCTTTTAGCGCAAGAGCCATAAATTTGGAATGGTCACAAAATGAAATTTTTTCATATTTTTTAAAAATTGTTTTCAGTTACTCAAAGGAAAACTTTTTTGAGTTTTTAAAAAAATCATTATCAAGCCATGAACTTGTTACTCAAATAAGAAAAAAATTAAAAACAAAAAACAATGAACATAATCAACTACCATTAGATAAATATCTTATTCAACCTGTTGTAAATGCTTTTTTTGGAGATCCAAAACCCAAAAAAAATGGGAGACTAAGCACAGCATATGAAGATTTGTATCGTAACATACAAAGCGCAGATAAAACTGTTAATTTACGCCCTTTTATTGATTTGATTTCTAATGCAATTAAAGAACAGGAAGATCAAGAATCAGACAGAGGGTATAGGCAAGGTGCTATTATTGGGTTAGCGTATTGCACAAGTAAACAAGTAAGGAAAAATGCAGTAGTGAATTATTTAGAAGATCTTTGGAATGAGCGTGGCAATGAATTTGTTAAATACTTCTGCCAAGATATATCTAACAATAAAGT
>NZ_JAGFPF010000757.1:0-974 GCF_025962695.1 Candidatus Symbiopectobacterium sp. NZEC135
AAGGGGCCATTGTACCGCATTGGCTGCATAATCCCCGACCAATGCGGTTTACATTTGGTTTATATACGAACAGTCAGATTTGCCAGCGCAGCCAGGCAAAAAAGACGTTGCCGTTGTTGTAGGTGCCGGGAATGTAGGTCGCCTGAAAGGAGAGACGCTGATAGTTCACCGAGACCAGCGGCAACAGCACCGGAATCGGGATATAGTGCCAGTTGTCCCGCATGGTAACGCCAGCAGTGAAGCCAGCCCCCAATTGAAAATCCGGGTTGGTGGTCGGCGTCCAGCGTTTTTCGAAACCATAGCCGCCAATCGGCTCCCATTTGTTGAAGGAGTCTTTAAACGCCATCAGATACAGGCCGTGCCAATCACCGTCGGCATCCAGACGCGACACACCGTAGCCCGCGCCCCAGGGACGTTCATTGTACTTGTCTGTTTTCTCTTTGTCGTAAGTCCAGCGGTTATGCCAGGTGATAGCTGGGATATAGAGCTCCTGACTTGACGAGTTCGACCAGGTTTCTGACAAATTAAATTTGGCTTTTTGCCACCAACTGCCCTGCTTACTGTCCTGCACAGCCTCCTTCGACATTTCCACGGGGGAAACCGTTGGGGCAGCGAGGGAAGGAAGCGAGAACAGAAAAGGGAAAAGGATAAATATCACACGTCTCAGATACATCTTTGCTTCTCGTAAACCATCAATATTGTTGCGAGACCTGAACCGTCACATGACAGGGAAAGTCTGGTTTAGGGAAACAGGCCACGGAAAAAAGCCTGTCCAAAGCGGTATTATGACGGATTCACACGCTCTATTGCGTGTAATTGTCGGTGCAGCAGCAATATTTGAGATATTTCTTATAAGAAAATATCCTATTACAGCTGATTATTCGGAGAATATTCGCTACAAAAATCAGGAAAAGCATCTGAAAAACGGCTTGCGAATGGAAACGCTCAAATCCCATCGCCGTATTCAAATCCCC
>NZ_JAGFPF010000758.1:0-972 GCF_025962695.1 Candidatus Symbiopectobacterium sp. NZEC135
CCACGACGGTCGGGAGCGCGCCCATGACCTCGAGCGTCGGCTTCACCCAGCGGCGTAAACCCGGCGTCATAAAACAGGCGGTGTACACCGCCGCAGCCAGCGCCAGCGGCGTGGCAAACAGCATGGCGTACAGCGCCGCCTTCAGCGATCCGGCCAACAGCGGCACCAGACTGAACTTGGCCTGATAGCTGTCGTCTGCCGCCGTTGACTGCCAGATAAAATCAGGTTGGGGGTAGTTCTCATACCAAACACGCTGCCACAGGCCGCGCCAGCCGATATCGGGGTAAGGATTATCGACACGATAGGCATACCATTGCGTTGGCGTCTCAAGCAGTAGCGCTTTGCCGTGCGCCGAAAACACCATGCGCTGTGCCTGTGCGGCAACCTGCTGGGTTAATACAGCGGCAGATTGCTTGCTGGCAAACAGTGAAAGCGCCCCCTGCGGCGTCAGGGTGGCAAATACCCGACGCAAGGCTTCCGGCACCAGTTGCATGCCTTGGGTTTCGCGCTGAGGAAAATCTCGAATCTCGGTCAGGCGCAGACCATCCGCGCCAGGCACGTCAAACCACTGAAATATTTTACCACTCTCGGTATACACCAGCAGTGAATAACCGCCGGAGAACAGCGCCAGCCGCCACGGCCCGGCAGAGGGCAAAGTCGCCGTGCCTGAAGGCATCAGCGTCTCGCCATTGACGCGCCATGAGCTCAGTTGGTTGCCGCTTAAGCTGTAGATAACATCACCACGGGGCGTCAGCACCAGGTCGTCAACCGGCGTATCGCCGAGTGCCACACTGGCGACAGGCTGCACACCGTCAGCGGAAATGCGGCCCATGGACAAGCGGTTATCCTGCGTCACCCACACGGCGACCGCGTCCACCACCGTGGCGGCAGCGTTAGCGGCCATCGGCGGTGTGGTTTCGCGCAGTGCCAGCGCCAGATGACGTAGCGGTGTGCCATCCGCCGTCAACGGCA
>NZ_JAGFPF010000760.1:0-971 GCF_025962695.1 Candidatus Symbiopectobacterium sp. NZEC135
CCCGGCGATTGGTGACGTAGGGCATGCGGGCATCGTGCACCGCCTGGATAAAGACACCACGGGATTGATGGTGGTGGCGAAAACCGTGCCTGCGCAAACGCGGCTGGTAGAATCGCTTCAGGCGCGTGAAATCACGCGTGAGTATGAGGCCGTTGCGATTGGTCGCATGACGGCGGGAGGCACGGTCAATGAACCAATGAGCCGCCATCCCACCAAACGCACCCATATGTCGGTGCATCCCATGGGAAAACCGGCCGTCACTCATTACCGCATTATGGAGCATTTTCGCAACCATACGCGCCTACGCCTGCGTCTTGAAACGGGTCGCACGCACCAGATTCGTGTTCACATGGCACACATCAATCACCCGCTGGTGGGCGATCAACTTTATGGCGGCCGTCCTCGCCTGCCCAAAGGGGCATCAGAGGAATTGGTGACAGCACTGCGCACGTTCGATCGCCAGGCGTTACACGCGACCATGCTGCGCCTGTATCATCCCATCAGTGGGATAGAAATGGAGTGGCATGCACCCATCCCACAAGATATGGTTGATTTGATTGAGGTATTAAAAGCGGACGCCGAAGCGTTCAAAGATCAATATGACTGGTGATGAGAGGCTGATGACGAGCGAACTGATACTGCCTGACTGGCCTGCGCCGCAATCTGTGCGCGCCTGTAGTACCACGAGAAGGGGAGGCGTGAGCCAAACGCCCTATGATTCGTTGAATCTTGGTGCGCACGTAGGCGATCGGCCAGAGGCGGTGTTAGCTAATCGCCAGCGGCTGGTCACGCTGGCTGATTTGCCGGCCATGCCGCAGTGGCTAAATCAGGTGCATGGAACACAGGTGGTTTCATTGTCGTCTTCGACGTCAGGCGTGTTAACCGCTGATGCCGCCTACACCAACCAACCCGGTCTGGTGTGTGCGGTGATGACGGCAGACTGTTTGCCCGTGGTATTTTGCTCGGATAGC
>NZ_JAGFPF010000075.1:0-16950 GCF_025962695.1 Candidatus Symbiopectobacterium sp. NZEC135
ATTGAGGTGTGATCCAGCCTGTATTTGTTTGAGAAATGTGATAGAAAATGGATTGTGCGGCATTATTTTGCCTGACCTGAATCAATTCAGCTCAGGACATTTGTTATAATATGCTTAAAAAGGTGAGCGACGGTTCGCCACGGCGATCCGTCCGATAGAAACATCCTGCAAAACTACATCTACAAGTCCAGAGGTTGTCATGATCAAGAAAATCGGAGTATTGACGAGCGGTGGCGATGCGCCAGGCATGAATGCGGCGATTCGCGGCGTAGTACGCGCGGCGCTGACGGAAGGTTTGGAAGTCTACGGTATCTATGATGGCTATCAGGGCTTGTACCAGGATCGCATGGAGCAGTTGGACCGCTACAGCGTGTCTGATGTTATCAATCGCGGCGGCACCTTTTTGGGGTCGGCGCGTTTCCCCGAGTTTCGCGACGATCACGTGCGTGAAGTCGCGGTACAGAATATGAAAAACCGTGGTCTGGACGCACTGGTGGTGATCGGCGGTGACGGCTCCTATATGGGGGCCAAGCGCCTGACCGAAATGGGCTTCCCGTGTATTGGCCTACCGGGCACCATCGATAACGATGTGGCAGGCACCGACTACACCATTGGGTATTTCACCGCACTGGAAACCGTGCTGGAGGCCATTGACCGCTTACGCGATACCTCTTCTTCTCACCAACGTATTTCCATCGTTGAAGTGATGGGACGCCACTGCGGCGATCTGACGCTGGCCGCCGCGATTGCCGGGGGCTGTGAGTTTATTGTATTGCCGGAAGAAGAGTTTAAACCGGATGATCTGGTGTGTGAAATCAAGGCCGGTATCGCCAAAGGGAAGAAACACGCGATCGTTGCCATCACTGAACACATTTGCAACATTGACGAGCTGGCACGCTATATTGAAAGAGAAACCGGGCGCGAAACGCGTTCTACGGTGCTGGGTCATATTCAGCGCGGCGGTTCTCCGGTCGCTTATGACCGTATTCTGGCGTCGCGTATGGGCGCGTACGCTATTGAACTGCTGCTGCAAGGCTACGGCGGTCGCTGCGTCGGGATTCAGAACGAAAAAATGGTGCACCACGATATCATCGATGCCATTGAGAACATGAAACGGCCCTTCAAGCGTGATTGGCTGGAGACGGCAAGAAAGCTGTTCTAAATCTGCTGTCTGTACTTTTTCGCGATAAAAGCCATCCCGCCGTATGACGACAGGGTGGTTTTTTTTCTTGGTGCGGTAGCCTGTCGGGAGTGTGTCAGGTTGCTGTCAGGTCGCTGTCGTGTTCGCGGCAGCTAAGCGGGCGTAGGTTGAGGCTGTGTTTTTATTGCTTTGAAAAATAGCTTTAAAAAATAGCGTTGAAAAAACAGCCATGAGGAAAACAACCATGAATACCCATCCGATTAAAACGTTACGCCTGGCCCGCGCCTGGTCCCAAGAGCAACTGGCGGAACTCTCCTCCTTGAGTGTCAGAACCGTTCAGCGTATTGAGAATGGTGAGCGTGCCAGTCTGGATACGCTCGGTGCCATCGCCGCGGCGTTTGGCGTGAATGTTACCGAGTTGATGACGGAAGAGAGTGAGCAAACCCTGAGCGGAGAATCGCTTGAGCTGCGCGTTCAGGCAGCAAAACGTCAGGTGCGACAAGAGAGCCGTTTCTGGCGCTCACTGGTGGTTTATGTTGTGGTCAATCTGGTGCTGTTCGTGGTGAACCGAATGACATCGCCGGGCTCCCACTGGTTCCTGTGGCCGCTGCTGGTCTGGGGCAGTTTTCTGGCGCTGAATGCTGTAAGGGTGTTCTGGCTGCGCGATCGTTGGCAGCGCTGGGAGCAGGCGCGTGTACAGCGGGTGCTGCGTAAGCCATAATAGCGTCGTACACTTAAACGGGTAGGGCTGGCATTGAGCCAGCGTAATAGAGAGATAATAGAGGTCTTCGCATGACAAAAGTGACCGTTGCCGCAACGCAGATGGCGTGTTCCTGGGATCTGCCCAAGAATATTGAGAATGCCGAAAAACTGGTGCGACAGGCGCACGCCAAGGGTGCTCAAATAATCCTGATTCAGGAACTGTTCGCCGCGCCTTACTTCTGTATCGATCAGAGCCCTGAGCACTATGCTCTGGCACAAACGCTGGAAACCAGCCCGCTTATCAAACACTTCTCCGCACTGGCGGCGGAACTTGAGGTGGTATTGCCGCTGAGCTTCTTTGAGCGCGCCAATAACGCTTATTACAACTCGCTGGTGATGATCGACGCTGACGGTAGTGTGCTGGATGTGTACCGTAAAACGCACATCCCCAATGGCCCGGCGTATCAGGAAAAGCAGTTCTTTATCCCTGGCGATACCGGCTTCAAGGTGTGGCAGACCCGTTACGCCAACGTGGGTGTGGGTATCTGCTGGGACCAGTGGTTCCCGGAAACGGCGCGCAGCCTGGCGTTACAGGGCGCAGAGCTGATCTTCTATCCTACCGCTATCGGTTCTGAACCGGCTTACCCGGATATCGACAGCCAGCCGCACTGGACGCGGGTGCAGCAGGGCCACGCGGCTGCCAATCTGGTGCCGGTAATTGCCTCTAACCGTATCGGGACTGAAGCAAGCAAATATATTGATGGACTGGAAATGACCTTCTACGGTTCTTCTTTCATTGCCGATCAAACCGGTGCGCTGTTGGCGCAGGCGAACAAGACGGATGAAGCGGTGCTGGTGCACACCTTCGATCTGGACGCGATCGCCGCTCAACGCGCCAGTTGGGGGCTGTTCCGCGACCGTCGCCCTGAGATGTACACGGCGCTCGGTACCTCTGACGGCAAGACCCGGAGATAATCGATGTCACTTTCGACTCTCACATCAATGCCGCGTCAGGATGGTTTTTTTATGCCCGCCGAATGGGCACCTCATGATGCGATGTGGATGATTTGGCCCTATCGGCTGGACAACTGGCGCAATAACGCCTTGCCCGCGCAGCAGACGTTTGCCGCAGTCGCACAGGCGATTGGCCAGAAGACGCCGGTGATCATGGGCGTGCCCGCGCAGCAGATGGCGCAGGCGCGTAGCCTGATGCCTGCAACGGTGACGCTGGTTGCGATGGAAAGCGATGACGCCTGGATGCGCGATACCGGGCCGACCGTGGTGCTGAACGGTAACGGTGAGCGCCGGGGTATCGACTGGCAGTTTAACGCCTGGGGCGGTGAGCTGGGCGGGTTGTACGACGACTGGCAGCAGGATGAGCAGGTCGCACAGCAGGTGCTGGCGCACCACGGCGACGCACGTTATGCGGCTCCGCTGATTCTGGAAGGCGGCTCTATTCACGTTGATGGTGAAGGCACGCTGTTGACCACGGCAGAATGTTTGCTGAACCCGAATCGCAATCCGCATCTTAGCAAGGCTGAGATTGAGCAGTTAATGCGTGACTACCTCAATATTTCCACCATTATCTGGTTGGAAGACGGAGTGTATAACGACGAAACCGACGGTCACATCGATAACATGTGCTGCTTTGTGCGCCCTGGAGAAGTGGCGCTACACTGGACGGATGATGAAAACGATCCGCAGTATGCGCGCTCTGTCGCCGCGTATCGGGTCTTATCCCAGGCTCGAGATGCGCAAGGGCGTGCGCTGAAGATCTGGAAGCTGCCTGCGCCGGGTCCGCTCTATGCCACGGAAGAGGAAGCGGCGGGAGTCGCATCGGGTGATGCGATAGAACGTTTAGCCGGTTCGCGTCTGGCGGGTTCTTACGTGAATTTTCTGATCAGCAATCAGCAGATTATTTTCCCGTTATTGGATACGCGTACCGATGATACGGCGCGTGATCTGCTGCAACAGATGTTCCCAGATTACGCCATTGTGGGCGTGCCTGCGCGCGAAATTCTGTTAGGTGGTGGCAACATTCACTGCATTACTCAGCAGATTCCGTCGGCTCGTTAAGCCAGTTTCTCTATCATAAAAAAGCTCCGGTTGTTACCGGAGCTTTTTTCGTCTCTGACAGTGACCTATTTGGTCGGCGCGTTATCCAGATTATCCGCAGGCAGTTCACCGGGCAGATAGCCTGGCAGTCGGCCTGCGGGGATGATCGCCATCATAGACAAGAAAGCCATGATCAGCAGACCAAACTTCAGCGCTTTCAGGCGCGATTCCTCGTTAACGCGTACTGCTTCCGCCACTTGTTCCGGCGTAGCTGTGGTTTGCGACAGCACAGTGAGCAGACGGTCATTGCTGATAAAGTTAATATTATCCAGATTCACCTGTGCCTGAATTTCAGGCGTCAGCACAGGCGTTTGCACAATGTTGCGCATCACGCTGGAACTGAGCAGACCGACCAACAGTGCGCCAGCCACGGCGGTACCAATCGCATTCGCCAGATTGTTGGTGGTGCCGCGCAGTGAGCCGACGTCGCCCGCCAATTCTTTCGGTGACGCACTCACCAGCACGTTAAACAGCAAGGTGACCAGTGAGCCCTGACCGATACCGAACGCCACCAGACCAAACAGCACCGCGAACTCACTCCAGTTGTTACGCACCACAAAAGCGAGCCACAGCAGCGAAAGGGTACAAATGATGAAGCCGTAGCGGCCAATCTTTTGCGGTGTCAGCTTGTGGTAAAAGCGCACGATAAGCGTTGCGGAGAAGAACACGGACAGGTTGAACGGCATCATGGCGATGGCGGTTGCCAGCGGCGTGCTGCCCTGCACAATTTGAATGTAGAGCGGCACGGAAAAGTTCAGCATCGCTTCCAGTGCGACCACCGCAAACATGGCGACCACGGCGGCCCGCTCTGTGGGTGAGGTGATCACTTCCAGCGCCAGTAACGGGGTTTTGCCTTTTTCTTTTATGCGTCGCGTCCAGACTACGAAGAGCTGACCGAGCACGATACCCAGTGCGATCATAAAGGGCGCTGGAGAGAAGCCAAGCAGGTCGAAAGGCGCAGCGTCCCGTACCAGACCCATGCCCCAGCGGTTAAGGTTGTTGAAGCCGAACGACAGCAAAATGATGGAGCTTGCCGCCAGTACCACACCGACAATATCAATGCTGACCTCTGGCCGGCCCTTATCCGCTTTCATGCGGAAGCTGAGAAAGAAAATGACAGCGGATAAGACGATCAGCAGACCAAACGCCGGACGCCAGCCAATATAGGTGCCCAGCACGCCGCCAATCAAAAATGCTGCCACACCCGCACCGGCGCGTGCCGAACCCAGTGTGCCTAGCGCGGTGGCTTGTTGTGCACCGCGATAATTCTCCGCAATCAGCGCCACCAGTGAGGGCACCAACGCTGCCGCCGTCAGGCCACTGAGTGCCTGTGCGCTGATCATGATGGTGGCGTTAGGGCTGAAGGTCATCATCACCTGAGCGACGCCGAACAACAGCACGGTAGAGCGGAAGATGATCAGTGGGCCAAACCGCTGGTTGAGTTTTGCACCCAACATCACGAAACCGGCGACGGACAGTGAATAGACGACAATACCGGTTGCGATGGTGGTGGGGGGAACATTGAAACTGTTCACCATACCGCCCAGCGCCACGGGAAGCGAGGCGACGTTGAATGACATCAGAATCTGGGCGAGTGCGATGGTGATCATCGGTACCCATGACGCCTTCTCGTCTGTCACTGTGTGCGGTGTTGATTGATTCACCATAATGGTTATCCCCTTATTATCCTTGTCTTTTTGTGAGTTTTAGCGTTGTTGGCGTGGTAGCGATGATCAGCCTTTTTCGGTGTAAGGTTCGGAGACGAACATATCCATACCCAGGCTGCGAGAGAGAAAACGTGCGGCTAACTGGCCTTTGACGCTGTTGCCCGCGCCGTCAAGCAAGGGCGCAAAGGTACCTAAACCCCCCTTGCCGGGCGAGACAGTAACGATGCCGCCGCCAATGCCACTCTTGCCGGGGAGACCGATATCGTAGAGCCAGTCACCGGATGTCTCATACAGCCCGGCGGTGACCATCACGGCCAGAGCATAATGGCACACGTCATTGTTGACCACGCGATCGCGGGTGACCGGGTTGACGCCACCATCGGCCAGCGTTGCCCCCATCACCGCCAGATCGTGGGCGCTGATGTTGAGTGAGCATTGGCGGGTATATAAATCCACGGCGATGGCCGGATCGCAGCCGAGTCGACCGTAGCTGTAAAGCAGATTAGCGATACCGCGATTGCGGAAATTGGTCTCACTGGCAGATTGATACACTTCCTCATTAAGCGTGAGTTCTCTGCCCGCGAAACCGCATAACCCGCTGTATATAAAATTCCATTTCTCGTCGCTGGTGTTGCCGGGGATCAGGCTGGTGGTGGCGATAGCTCCTGGGTTCACCATCGGATTAGTGCGGGCGTCTGCGGTAAACTCAACGGCTGTGACAGAGTTGAACGGCATACCGGTACTGTTTACGCCCAGCTTTTCGCGCGCGACGCGGGCACCCAGTGCCTGACACACCAGCGCAAAGACGAAGGGCTTCGATACGCTCATGATGGTGAACTCATAATCCACATCACCCGCAGCGTGTACCACGCCGTTAGTGCCAACCATGCAAATGCCATAAAGCGTGGGAGGTACGCGTTCAAGGGCAGGATAAACCTTAGAAACGACGCCCTCATTGTTTTGCCCAAAACGCTGGTGGGCTTCCTGAATTAATTGTTTAACGGTGTCCTGGTCCGGCAGATGTCCGGTTGAAACATAAGGGCTGAAAGTATTGTTGGATTCGTCAAAGGGCATGGTGATATCTCCGTAATAAGCCGCCATTTCCTTACTTATCAATTTAATAGGGGGCATCATTGAAGTACCAGCTCCCCTCATAGAGCGTAGTACAGTGTGGCATGATGATTACGGTGTGATTTGAGACGTATACGTCTTGAGGTAAAAGGTCGGTTTTATAGAAAATTATAAATACGCAGGAATTTAAGAGATTTAATCCTGTAAAGGGGGGTTTTTCTTTTCATAAATAAAAATTTTAATTTAGCGAAGTGAAAAATTCACTGCGAAGTATTTGTTTTGTGGCATGAAGTTGTGCAAAGGTTTCAGAAAAGGAGTACAGCGAGGGGCGGAGCAAGAGAGTAAAACAGCGCATCCGTAACACAGACGCGCTGTTGTAGTATTATCGCATTACGCGCGTTTGGCTTCTGCGGCGGCTTTTACGATCACGGCAAAAGCATCGGCT
The DNA here is from genome assembly GCF_025962695.1 of Candidatus Symbiopectobacterium sp. NZEC135. NCBI lineage: Bacteria > Pseudomonadati > Pseudomonadota > Gammaproteobacteria > Enterobacterales > Enterobacteriaceae > Symbiopectobacterium > Candidatus Symbiopectobacterium sp. NZEC135. The sequence goes on from NZ_JAGFPF010000075.1 coordinate 7,142, forward strand.
TTCAGTGACGCGCCACCTACCAGTGCGCCGTCGATATCCGGCTGCGTGAAGAGTTCAGCGGCGTTGGCAGCGTTGACCGAGCCACCGTACTGAATGATGACCTGATCGGCGACGGCTTTATCCTGCTTGGCGATATGGTCACGGATAAACTTATGTACCGCTTGTGCCTGAGCCGGGGTCGCTGATTTTCCGGTGCCAATGGCCCATACCGGTTCGTAGGCGATAACCGCATCGTTAAAAGCGGTGGCACCCAATGTGCTCAATACCGCATCCAACTGACGAGCGACAACCGCTTCGGTTTCACCGGCTTCGTTTTCGGCTTCGGTTTCACCGATACACAACACGGGGATCAATCCGGCTTCTTTCAACACGCCAAATTTTTTCGCAATGAATGCATCGCTTTCTTTGTGGTAGGTGCGGCGTTCGGAGTGACCGATGATAATGTATTTTGCACCGATATCTTTCAGCATGGTGGCAGACGTTTCGCCGGTGTAGGCGCCGGACAGGTTAACATCGACATTCTGTGCACCGAGGGCAATGCGACCACCGGCCAATTGATGATTTGCCTGATCCAGATACAGCTCGGGCGGCGCGATGGCGACGTTGCAGCCAGTCACTGTGCTGAGTTCTTTACGCAAACCGGCGATCAGCTCGATAACCATGTGCGTGCTGCCGTTCAGCTTCCAGTTACCCATGACTAATGGATGACGCATCTTTTTTCCTCCGAATAGGGATAGCAAGTAATTTTATTTTTCAGACAGTATAGAGACCAAACTCGCGAGAAGCTCGGATTTTCATCACTCAATGCCAGCGCGATCACGGTTCAGATAGCGTTAGCTTAATCGGTTCAACAGCGAATGTTATCCCTTTTTCCCCATTATCTGCCACTACATATCGCAATGCGCCTTCCGTTTGTTGGTAAAAGCCCTGACGTTTGCCGATATCCAGCAATTCCGTGACCTTCTTGCTGCTTTGCTCCTCGGAGAGCGAGGGAATGAAATGGCGCAGCAGCGCAGCCATATACTGAATGGCCTGCGCGCGTCTCGCGCCGGTTTCAGGATCGCCCGCCAGCGGGTGGTAGGTCAGCTGCATGGTTTTTATTTTGCCAGTGCCCCGTTCCAGGGCGGTAGAGGCGTAAAGTTGGGCATTGATTCTGCTCGCCGCTCGTGTCAGCGGTCCGGCGGCCTCACCGGTATCCACTGTACGAAACTCTCCTAGAGGTAACGCGGGGTTGCTGAGGTTATAGCGCGTGCGAAATTGTGGGATAGTCTGGTCAAATGTTGGCGCGTCGGGCATCAGGTACGGTGCCACCGTGGCGTCTTTTGACGGCACAAGGGGTTGCGCGTGAACCTCCGGTCCAGACGTCAGTAAAAGCAGGAGTAACGCTGGGGCAACGAGTCGTATAGTCATAGTTCCGCTATTGAGGTGTTCCGTTTTCAAAAGAGAGCGTTGTCAGAGCAGGATCGGGGGCACTGACAACGGGCGCTTGTCTGATTAAAGCGGGATTTGGGCGCGATTGTCAAAAGGCGCGTGCTGGCACAACCTTGTCGAACCATTCTGTCAGCAAGTGGTTTTCTCCTTAAGAATAAATGCGTCGATAAGAGAATATACAATAGCTTTTCTTTGTTAGCGTTATATTACGCATTGTTGTTTATTTGTGGTTGTAGGGTGAATAAATATTATCAACCAAAATGAGAGATTATTAACAGTATTTAAAATATTCGCGATAATGTATCACGGTATACGTAAGTGACGATCTCCCTTGATATATAACCCGTTAACGGGTGTGTAAATTGCATTCGTTTTAACATAATAATATAGAGTATTGAGGGGAGCGAAATGAGCGTAAAATCAATTTTAACTGCCGCTATTCTTTCGTGTTTTGGGATGACCGCGAATGCGGAGCAAGTCATGGACACGGATGTGGTGGTGGTCGGTGCCGGGGCATCAGGGTCTGCGGCAGCCTATGCATTAACCGAACAGGGTCTGAAAGTTATTAATCTGGAGAAACTTCCGCAAACCGGGGGAACCGGACAATTTTCGGAAGGGATATTTGCGGTAGAAAGTAAAATACAGCGGGAAAATAATCATGTATTTACCCGCGATCAGGCTTTCAAGCTAGTGATGGATTACAGCCACTGGCGACCTAATGCCAAGCTGGTACGCAATTATATTAATAAATCAGCGGATACCATTGATTGGCTACAAGATCTCGGCGTTCATTTTGAGAAGCTGACCTCGAATTATCCCGGCGGTTATTATACCTGGCATATTTATCAGGGCCGTGGGCGCGCAGTGATTGATGTTCTGCAACAGCATTTTGCCGAAAAGGGCGGGAAATTGCTGGTGAAAACGGCAGGCAAGCAGCTGATTACCGATGAAAAAGGGAAGGTCGTAGGGCTCATGGCAGAAAGCGCTACCGGGGAAGCTATTCGTATCAATGCCAAAACGGTGGTTATCGCTACCGGTGGTTTCGGCAGCAATAAAGAGATGCTGACCGAGTATACCCGCTTCCCCGATGTGGAAGTGGTCGGTATCCCAGGGAAAGTGGGGGACGGCATTAACATGGCCTGGGCAGCCGGTGCGGCAAAGGATGGTCGTGAATTTATCAATATGTCCTATCGTCCGGGGCCGTCAAAAGAGTCCACTACCAACCATTACGCGGCTTCTGCCAAACAGCCCCATTTGTGGCTCAACACCAAGGGCGAACGCTTCACCAACGAAGCCAATATTGAGCAGTGGCCATTTGCTGGCAATGCCCTGGAAAATCAGGGTGGAACCATGTTTGTGTTGTATGACGAGGACACCAAAAACTACATGGTCGATCACGGCATTGATGTCGGCGTTGGCGTGATGGTCCCCGTTGCCACCAAACTCACCAAACTGGAAGAGCACTTTGCTAAAGGTGAGGCGGCCGGAAAAGCATTCCGTGCAAACTCCATCAAAGAACTGGCGCAAAAAACCGGCATGGATTACCAAACGCTGAAAGACAACATTGAACGCTATAACCAGTTTTGCAACGTTCGCCACGATGAAGATTTCGTGAAAGATGCCCGCTATCTGCGCCCTGTGGCGAAAGCACCGTTTTATGCGGTGAAGAGCGTGGCAACCTCCCTCGGCACCTTGGGCGGCGTGAAGGTGAACGAAAAATTGCAGGCAGTTGATGATAAAAACGTCCCGGTTTCTGGTCTGTACGTGATCGGCAACGATGCCGGCGGCATGTACGGTGACAGTTACGATCTGGTGATGGCAGGCAGCACCGTTGGCTTTGCCATCAACTCGGCGCGCATTGCGGCGGAGAATATTGCGCAAGACCTGGGAGCAAAAAAACCACTGGTCATAAAAGCCAGCGATAAAAAGAGTTAATTGCTTTTCTCCTGAAACGCACTCACAGATTCACTCGGGTTGATTCAACCTGAGTGAATCAACTTACGATACAATAACGATTAATCATTTCATAACATTATATTCAACAAACGCAGTTAACTTCCTCTCCCGTCGATTATGTTATGCAACATGTCAACGACGTTATTTACCTTCATTTATTTCCTCGGCCTTTCGGCGTAAAAACACGTTGGTAAATGAATACTGCGAACATAACAAAATGTGGTTTGACGCGGTAGTAATTCTTAACAGGAATCGGCAGACTGAAGCGCATAGCCGGATTCGATGCTTTTCTACGATGAATTATCTTTTGATGTATTTATATCATTCCACAAAATAGGGAAATAATAATGAGACACATTTTCCAACAAATACCCTGGATATACCCGAAAGATATTGCTGAACTTCGCGAGTTATATCAACGGCATGGTACTCTGGAACATTATAAAAAAGGCACCATCATCAAGAGTCGTGGGGAATCGCAGCGGTTATTCTACTTGGTTAACGGGCTTTGTATGTATTATGCCAACTATGTTGAGAATAACCCGATGTCATTCTCACTGGTGCTGCCAGAACGCACGATGGGGGATATCACTTGTATTACCAAACAGCATGTTAATGTTACTACCATTGTGATTAGGGATGCAGATATTCTGGTGGTGCCACCCGATATTTTACTGGATGCCATGCGGCAGAATGCTGAACTGGCGATAAAAATATGCCGTCACGTTGTAGCCAAACAGGAGAGCAGCCTGGAGGCGGTCATCACCAACACCAGCTGTGAACCTGCGCAACGTCTTAAGATTTTGCTAAAAAGCATGTTACTGGAAGGTGGCATTAAGCCTAAAGCTGGCTGGTATACCGTGCCCCTGACGTTGACCCATGAGGAATATGGTCAGATCATCAACGTGACTCGCGTCACCATTTCCAGAATACTGACACATTGGCAACGTGAAGGGCTGATATGCCGGGAAAATAAAACGATCATTGTCCATCATCGGCTGTTTGATGATGTGTATGACTGGTTGAGTTATTTTCCTGAAAAATAACGCGTGAAGCTTTCATAGATGGCTAATGCTTTTTATATAAATATATTTGTAGTAAATGAACATGATCAAAATTATTCAATGCGCATGAATTTACACGTGACAGATGCGATTTATATTATTAATGCATCACTATTTTACAGGCTAAATTCTATTATTTTTAGCATTATATTCTTTTGTTTTTCTTACCTTCCTGTTTTTATGTGTCTTTTGATTTATTTGAACAATTCAATACCTCTGCATACACTCAACTCGGAAACCCTATTCTTGAAAAACATATCAAGATATTTATTAGTCAACTAATTACTGAATTGATATGAGGTATTACGATGCCACAACCAGCATATACCCGAATGGCGTATACCAACCCTACAACCACCACCCCGGCAACGAGTTTGTATCTGCGCCACAGGATTGGTAATAACCCCGATAAAGAGTCATGGATCTATTATTATGAGCCCTATAATAATAATGTTGTTACCTTGCCAAGATTACCTATTTTCTCGGAAAAAAATGGAAGTAATTCTCAAAGTGCGAGAGATTACTGGTATTTTTATCTAATCACTGATAGAGGTACATTTAAGATATCAGACGGATTTTATTGTTCATTTACCAGTAGTGACGGTAACACAAATAGATGTGATGTTAATATCTCTGACATGAAGTTTAGAACGTATTTTTATAAACCAAATGGCAGCCCAGGCTCAACCGGGTGTAATGAGAGCATTTTATCATAATTAGGAGGTTTTATGAGCAGTTGGGATCAATTTTATCAACTGAGTGTGTTAGAAATTGATTTTAAAGACTCACTTAGTACCAGTGCCGTTATTTATGGTAATGGCCGTAATCAGGTCGCCATTTCTATTCATGTAAGAGTCATGTCATCGGTCACGACTGTTTTGCCGTTGACGGAGCAAGAAGTATTCGATGCCATTTATCTCTGTAACTACCGTGATGGTTCCAGGTTATCAAGTGATTGGCAACTTTCTAAAACGCCTGGAGATTATGTTGGAGCGGTAAATTATCTGAGTGCCAATAGTGCAGATTCACTGACACCAGGAGATAACTTTCTGACCTGTTATCTAAGCTGTGGAAAAGCAATACCCAGTACCTTGATTGCATTGGGGATCGACATTCCGGGAGTCGGTAGGTTTGATACCTCCGAACATGGCACCAATACCTTAAATGGGTCTGGTGGTGAAAGTGGTAGTTTTTTCAAAAACCCTCAGAATATCACCATCTCTGCACTCGAACCTATAAATTATAATCTTCCATCGAACTTATCCATTTCTAATGGATGGAAAAATTTCAGTCAAATGAACTTAATTTCTGATACGTTGCCTTGCAATATCAGTTCAAACCATTCACCTGAGAATGGCAGTGAGGGTTCTGTTAATAAAGGGAAAGCATATTACAGTACGCTGCGAATATTTACCAAAGAAAGATGGCCGTTTCGGGCTAAAAAAATAGTGAACCCCGTGCATACACTTATGGGCTATACGCTTGCTGGACGAGATGGGGTTAATGGTGCGGATCTCGTATTTGGTTTAAATACGCGTGATGAACATAATCCCACCCCAGTTCAAGTGTTTGACACTAGTATTGTCTTTGTCGATACGACCACGTTTGGTGTTCTTTCGTCAAACAACGGTGGTTTGTCTATATCAGGGGCTAATAAACAGTACAGGCAAACAACATGGAAATTAAAAATCCCGCTCAATGCTCAAACTTATCCTAATAACGTCGATAATTCATCTGTTAGTGTATCAATGATACATATCAGGCATTGTGCATATTTTTATACGGGTGAAGAGTGGGTAAACGATGAGTTGAATGGATTGCTTGATCAAGTTATTACGGTATGGGACATTTATGGCAACATAGGAAGTATTGTTTTATCTGTAAGTAGCAATAAGGAGAATATTGGTGAGTTAATTGTTAATGGAGTCCCTGTCTCCAGTTATTCTTAATATGATTTTTTTTGATCACTATAGGCTGTGTGCATAGAAAATTTCGCATGCTTGTGAATTTATATCGCATTATACGTGGGCTGATCATGAACAATACATTCTCGTCGCAATCCGGCAATTTTGTCGGTGCTCTGGAAACGCAGGTTGATCCCCGCACGGGGCAGTTTATGGTTAATTTTCCATTAGCCACCCTGGTGGGAAATAACCAACTGGGGCCTGAGCTTTCTTTGTCGCTGCGTTACTCGCCGTTAAATACGGCGAATGCGGGGTTTGGCAGAGGCTTTGGTATTGGACTGACCCAGTTTAATAACCGTGATAACCTTTTGGAGCTCAGTGACGGTGAACAATATCGGGTTATGCCTGGCTCGGACGTTGTACGTAACAAGAAGCTGGATAATTTTCGATTCTCTTATACTAACGGATTTGATGCGGCTGCCGGATTTACTGTTGTATGGAAAGACGGGAAACGGGAAATATTAACCATTACCGATGATGGTCAAACGTTCGTGACAACCAGCGTAATTTCGCCCTTGGGACGAACAATGACGTTATTCTGGAATTGGAGTGGCCAATATTCCCGGTTGTCCCGTATTGATGATGAGTTCAGAACGTTATTACGGGTTGAGTATAGTTATGCTGTCAATATGGTTTTCTGGCCGAACTCACCTGATGAATATCAGGTTTTATTTGAGCTGATTAATGACACCTGGCTGAATACGCTGCATCGCCAGGTCTCTGATACCGAAAGCCTGCGCTGGTATTTTGAATACGATTCTATTGACGGCACGTCAAACCTTTTGCTGACGGGGGTGCGCTATCCTACCGGAATGACGGATAAAGTGGATTACAGCCAGTTACAGGGGTTGCTATTCCCGGCAAACTCCGGTCTGGGGCGTTTACCTGCGGTACTTTCTCATCGCCGAAGCCCGGGAAGTGGTCAGCCTGATACCCTGACATACTACAGTTACACGGCCCATAATTTTTTGGGTTACAACGGCAACTTTGGCACCTGGTCGGCAAACAGTGATTATATCTATACCACGCTGACGGATTATACCTACGGTTCGACACAGACGGTGTCTTACGGTAATGAGAGTATTACGGTCACCCGCATCTACAATAACTATCACCTTCAGGTGAGTGAAGAGACGATGCGGCAAGGTTATCTCTACCGCACTGATTTTACCTATTATGCCGAGCAGGGCGTTTTTATTGATGGCCAGCCGCCGCAATTCCAACTCCCCCGTGAAAAGAAGGAAACCTGGACGGATATCAATGGTACGCGCCGGGTACAAACCACGGTGACCGCCTTTGATCAAAGCGGCAATCCCACGCGGGAAGTGGCTCCCGACGGAACGGAAACCGTGATGACCTGGATTGCCATGGAGCCCAACGGTTTTGTCCGCTTTATGCAAAATCAGACCGTAATTCCTCGCAATACCGCGTATGCGGCTCCCGTCAGGCGAACCCATTACACCTATAAAACGCTGGGGTCGGCCGGGCGCGTGGTGCAGGATCAGGCGTCAGACTATGCCGACAATGTTCTCCTGAGTCGGAGGGTGTATGCCTACAATCAAACCATCGGTAATGCAGAATATGGCCGGATAGCGCGTATCACCGATACCCACTATGAAAATGGTGAGGCTTCCGCGGCATTTACCAATAGTCAGTCCTTTACGACCTTAATTACGCAGGGGGTGATGCACCAATCCATCACCTTTATCGGGTATGACGGTTTGCAATTGTTCTCAAGCCGTGAGCAATCCGTTTATTCGGGCCTGCTGCTACGTGACACCAGCCCACAGAATGTGACGGTACAATACGCCTACGATCGGTTGGGTCGTCCCCTGCAAAGAACGCTTGCAGCGGGCTCGGCGTATGAAAATATCACTACCTGGTTATATACCTTGGGCACGAATGGCCCGGAAACGACGGAGACAGATGCCTCGGGTAATCAGCTAAAAACCCGGTTTGATGGTATGGGCCGCGAAATAGCAACGTTGCGTCTGGATAAGGACACGACACAGCAGTGGTTCAGTGTCTCATCGCACAATTACAACATTTTTGGTGAAACTCAGGGTGGCTCTGGGAGTGACTGGCTGACCGGAACGTCCAAACGTTTTTATGTGGATATGGTTGCGGCCCGGGATGGCTGGGGAGCGGTCAGTTCGCTGGCTTTTTCCGATGGCACCAATGAGCTGCAAAACCTCGATATGGTGGGGTTGACCCGGCGCGTGAACAGCACCGGAAACCGTAATGGCAGTACGTTGCGTTCCGGCCTGCTGACTACCGTGTTTGACACACTGAGTTATCTGCCCGTTACGGAGAGTAAGACATCGGTATCCGGCAGCCCGCAAGGCAGCCGCCACTACGCGTGGGATGGGCTAGGGCGTTTGCGGCTGGAGACGGACGAGCGCGGCAATGAAACCGGTCGCACCTACGATGCTTACGATCGCGTACTGACGCAGAGCCTGCCGGACGGCAGCGTGGTAACGCGGACTTATGCGCCCCAGTCCGCAGAAGAGCTGGTGATCGCCATCAGCGTGACCGGTCCGGATGCGGCAGGCAGCCCGCGAACCTGGCTGCTCGGAAGCCAGGAATTTGACAGTCTGGGCCGGGTAACCCAACGCCTCAGCGGTGGGCGACTGACCCTGTTTACGTATCAGGGCGCTTCCCCGGTTCCTACCACGGTGACCCAACCCTCCGGCAGCCTTATCACGAGCACCACCATTCCTGAACTGGGTAATGCGATCAGCAGTGTGACGGCGGGCGGTGTGATCCAGACCTTTAGCTATGATAATCGCACGGCCGATTTGCTGAAGGCAAAGGAAGGCGGAACAGAAAATACCAATACGTGGAATCCGTCCGGTAGCCTGAAAAATGAGGCCTTTGCGCGAAATGGTGCTACCCGTACAGCCGCACACACTTACACGCTGGAAGGGCAGCCAGTCACCTACACCGATATTACCGGCAAGCTGACGCGCTATGAGATGGACGACTTTGGGCGCATGATCACCATTACCGATCCGGCGCTGCAAACCACCCTGCAGTACGATGCGCTCGGGCGCTTGGCGTCTCAGGTGGTGACGGATACCGCGACATCATCGGTTTTGACCACCTCGCTGGGGTACGATGATTTTGGCCGGGAGGTGACGCGCACGCTCAGTGACAATAACGACACCGTCATTACCCTGACACAGACTTGGCTGGAGAATAACCTGCTGGCAACGCGCACGACGGTGCGCAATGGCAGTCAGATACGGGCAGAAGTCTACGATTACGATACGCGCAATCGTCTGGTGAGCTACAGCGCCACGGGCAGCAGTTTGCCGCCAGATGCCTATGGTCATGTCATGTCAGGGCAAACCTACCGTTATGATGCGTTGACCAACCTGACGTCGGTGACGAC
>NZ_JAGFPF010000759.1:0-971 GCF_025962695.1 Candidatus Symbiopectobacterium sp. NZEC135
TGAGTAAAAATAGAGACCTTTGAAGGTCTGAATTTTGCTGAAGGATAAACGGTATAAATGCCACCAGATGGCAGTTGCCAGTCAGGTATTACCTGAACAAGCTTTCCTGATTTGATGTCATCATTGACCATAAAATCTGGCAGAACTGATAGCCCCGCCCCCTCACGAACAGCAGATAACACCATTGATGTCGAGTCGATGAACATGACAGCATTCATCTCCAATGAGGCTAATTCACCGCTCTTACCGGAAAAGTGCCAGTATAATGGATCATTCAATATCAAATTTGCGATGAATGGAAAATCGACTATTTCATCAGGATTGCAAGCAGTGCGAATACGTTCACCTAATTTTGGAGAACCGACGATCAACTGTCGAAATGTGCCAATTTTTCTTGCCTGTGACGTGGAATCAGCCAACCAACCTAAGCGTATATCAATATCGAGTTTTTCATTATAAATATCCAGCTTTTGATCACTCACTTTTAATTCTATTTTGCAATTGGGGTAGCGATTACAAAAGTCTGTCGCAACTTTCATTACCATTGCCGAAGCATAATCATAAGGGGCTGATAACCTTAATAAACCCGTTGGTTCCTCAACAGCCTGGGCAAGCTCATCGAATGCATTTTCAGTCTCCCCTAAAATCGTCATGCATCTGGCATGCAGATGTTTACCCGCCTCGGTGGGATGAACATAGCGGGTAGTACGAATCAGAAGTGTGACTCCGGTGTCTTCTTCCAAACGAGCTACCTGTTGGCTGACAACCGCTTTAGTAACCCCGAGATTTTCGGCAGCACGCGTAAACGAACCGGTATTTACCACCGCTGCAAAATAAACCAGTCGGTTAAGATTGAATTTAGCGTTAATTGTCGCTTTACGTTTAATTTTTATCATCCTTAGCCGTATAGTAAAAGCATACAAACTGTCAATTTTGTTTATCTTCTATAATAACATTTTTAGTGGCATTAT
>NZ_JAGFPF010000761.1:0-970 GCF_025962695.1 Candidatus Symbiopectobacterium sp. NZEC135
CAATGGTCGAGCCGAAGTCAGACGATCCGGTAAATGGCGCAGGTATGGCCGTCGGTCTATGGACGGTGTTCTCCATTGTCATCAGTTTATTTGCAGGATCGTTTATCGCAGGCCGATTGGCGGGTTACGATGGTATGATTCACGGCTTCTTGAATTGGGCCAGCGCGTTACTGGTGGCTTCAGTATTGGGTGCCATGCTGGTGAGTTCGTCAATAAAAACAGCGGGAAGTGCGCTAGGCTCAATCGCATCTGCGACAGGTTCGATGATTTCCAGCGGTGGCGAAGCGCTGGGGCATGGGCTCTCTCGCATGGGGGATGCGGGGCAAAATTTATTTGAAGAGATCATGCTTGATACGCACCTCTCAAGTGATGGCTTGCAGAGTGAAGTGGAAAATGCGTTAGTTAAATCCGGTATCCCCACATTACAACCCGATTATCTCAAGCAGCAATTACAAGGTGCCAAACAGGATATCATGCTGGCTGCGCGCCGTATGGCCGTTGGCACAGAACCGAGTGAGCAGGTTGCAGCCCAATTAACCGAGAAACTTGCGCAACGAAGTAAAACGATTGCAGCCAGCATCAATCGTGATGATATCAAGCGTGCGTTAACGCAAAACACCGATCTCACGCCAACTGAGGCTGACCGGGCGGTCGAAAACATTATCAGTACCCGCGATCGTATGGTGAAAGAAGTGAGCGAGCGCCTTACTCAAGCACAACAGAATATACAGCAGGCTCAGCAGCGTTATGAGGACTGGAAAAAGCAGGCCGTCGAGCAGGCTGACCAAATGTCAAAAGCAGCGGCAAAAGCCGCGCTGTGGTCATTTTTTGCACTGCTGCTCGGTGCCGTAATCAGTACCCTTGCAGGCGCTTGGGGAGCGAAAAGTAAGCGCGATGTGTAGTATTACTCAGGAAAAAGGTGGCTGGCGTGTTTAAACCAGGGGAGATCGTTCGAAGTAAAACCGGTGGG
>NZ_JAGFPF010000762.1:0-966 GCF_025962695.1 Candidatus Symbiopectobacterium sp. NZEC135
GATTGATCCGCGTCTAATGGTCCAGCCAGTTCCGTTGTTGATTTGTACGAATATTCATCGTCCGTATCACCTTTCACACCACGATCTGGTGATGATTTAAAATCAGCCATTAATGCCACTTCAGCCTTGATACCATCGTGGTATCCCACCAAATCAATACCCTCAGCATGCGGATCCAGCTTCATTCCCGCTTCTGTTTTGAGTACGCCTAGAGCCTTTAGGGCAACTTCAACAAACAACACTTTGGTTTCAAATGCCGTACTGATCACCCCTTCCAGCAAAAAGGCCAGCTTGTTATTGTCATCCTCAGGTGTGAAAGTCCATTGCGCCTGTTTATAGGCCGCACCGACGGAAAAGTGCAGCTCTGCCGTCAATTTTATATAGCACTCAAGGGAACTGCCGCCCTTCTCGATATATTCCCGACACTTCGCGGCAATACGATCTATTTTACAATAAGCAGCCAGAAGCTGTATCAGATCTATTTTCATACTCATGCTAAGGAAGGGTGCTGCATAAAGCCCCATATAATGCGTGGCATCATCAACACTGTCCTTGCACTGATACGCGTAGGACACCCCCAGATTAATCGGCTCAACGGAGAAATCAAAGAGGCGATATTCGCGCGTTCCCTTTTTCTTGGGATCGGGGTCGGGCAGGAGATATTGGTTGATATTCGATAAAAATCGCTCCACTTTGCCAATCTGCTCCAGCGTCTTAACCGTTTTGACTTTATTGCGGGTCAGTTCGGCAAACGTGGCCGAATATTCCGTACCACCGATTTTCAACCCGTACTCAACATTCAGCTTCTGCTCCTGCGTGATTTGGAACTGATCGGTATGCAACGTCCAGCCGCTTCGCAGCTTATTGCCATTTTTAGGCAGGGTATTCTCCATCTTTTTTCTGGCAGCTATCTGTTCATCCCGTCGCTCTTTCCACGTGCGCTCTCTTCCAGCCAGTTCGTAACTG
>NZ_JAGFPF010000763.1:0-965 GCF_025962695.1 Candidatus Symbiopectobacterium sp. NZEC135
AAGAGAACGCCCTTGATGAGCCCAGCAAACGGGTAAAAAGATCGTGTCCCATCACTTTCTTGCCATTTTATACAGCGTTGTGTAATGTAAATTTGTTTTTAATTTGAAAAGTTTTGTGCTTTTCTGTCTGGTTAAAATGAAGAGATAGCATTAATTTATCACTGATAAAAATTACTTTCTTTACCCCATTATCTGACGGGCTTTATAGTGTATTCCGCTAGTCGATGTTGGTGTGTTTTTTTTGTTTTACTTTTCTGGAAGTCTATTGAAAGCATCCCAGGTGACTAAATAAACGTTTTTCATGTTTATGGGAAACGTCAGCGGCTTTGAACAAAGATGTTTAATTTATCGTCATGTGAATGTTCAGGCGATATTTAAATATCAACATTAGGCATTATAACCCAGTAAGGTATATGTAAATGAATAAGATCGTTTTCTCTTCCATTGCTATCGCAATGATGTCTGTTGGTCTGGCACACGCGGCGTCAACCGGCACGATCACTTTTAATGGACAACTGAACGCTAATACCTGTGATGTCGTTGTCGATGGTCAGGCCGCGGATGCAACCGTTGTGTTGCCCACGATTGGAACGAACCAGTTATCCACCACCGGCCAAACGGCGGGTGATACGGGCTTTACCCTGGCACTGAATAATTGTGCGGGCACATTGGAAACCGCATCGGCATTCTTCGAAGCGGGGGCAACCGTGGATTCTGTGACGGGGCGTTTGAATAATACCGGGACAGCGGCCAACGTCAGCCTGCAATTGCTTGATGGTTCCAGCCCGTCTCGTGCGGTAGTTGAAGCGGGTAACCAGAGTCAACTCAACGGTAACACCTATGTAGATATTACTTCAGGCAGCGCCAACCTGCCGTACATCGTGCGCTACTTTGCGGAAGGTGCAACTACTGCGGGTACGGTTGTTAGCAACGTTGTCTACTCTATTCAGTATCAGTAATGGTCT
>NZ_JAGFPF010000766.1:0-964 GCF_025962695.1 Candidatus Symbiopectobacterium sp. NZEC135
ACCATGCGGCGCTGGATGAACATTGCGCCAGCGAACACTTCAAACGTCTGGTGCCAATGATCGATCAGCACAAACGAAAGGATGCGACCTATATATTGATGGGCGCTTTTGATGAATAATAATTTTAACCAATAGCAATCAAGAATGATCGTTAGGCCAGAGTCAACAAGACCTTTATCGGTGCAAAAACAAGGTCAAACGCGACACTGGCATCACAGACAAGGGTGTTCCAGCCTACTGCGATATACCCTCCTCCCCCGAAAGAATAATCTCCACCTGACTCTCCTTAAGCCGCACTTTCAACGCCGCAGGCGGCATTTCATCAGTAAACAGCGCGGCGGGTAAGGCGAGATATCATCGGCAGTGGGGTTGTACCAACGCACTCAACACCCCACTGCCGGTGAATATATCATGCCATGCAATCTCTGCTCTCAAGATATTTGAGTGATATTTGCAAGGTGATCAATCGGTAATTGATCCTTCCGATTCTATCATCATCACCTTTGAGTTGAGCTTCCATCTCCTTTACAAAGGCGTTGGTGATATCCAGATCGAAGAGACCATGCTCAAGCAAGGTGAGTTTAATGTCTGGATTTTTCTCTAAAAAAAAGCAGCTATAATCCATGACTTCATCACCACCGTAGTCATCTTTTATCTTGGTATCCGGGAATTGTCTGGCAAACTCAACCTCATTATCGGAGGCGTATTTTTTAACGATAGGGCTGTAGTTTTCGATCAAAGGCAATTGATTAAACGAAAGCTCAGACAGTGAATCCCAATTATTGGGTGTATCGAAACTGTAAATATCGACTTTATCGATTGAAAAAGTGTATCTCATCCCCAGCATTCCCAACGGTTGTACATTTATTTTAAACAGGTTTTTATATGCCGGTAAGGCCAACGCTTTGAGTTTCTCGAAATTATAAAAACGATAATAGGCTGCACCACCGAGCTTGGCGGGGGG
>NZ_JAGFPF010000765.1:0-964 GCF_025962695.1 Candidatus Symbiopectobacterium sp. NZEC135
TCCAGCTCGATGCGGCTGTCGAGATCGCGATCCAGTGAACCATCCGCGCGACGGCCGCGTGGGCGCGTACCGGCAATCGGGTAGATTTCAATCTGGCGAGAATCCGCGTCGTATTTCAGCGAGCTTTCAGGCGACGCGCCAAACAAGGTGAAGTCTTGATCCTGCATAAAGAACATATAGGGGCTGGGATTGTTCTCTTTCAGCGTCTGGTACGCGGCCAGCGGCGATGGGCACGGCAGTGAGAAACGGCGTGACGGCACCACCTGGAAGATTTCACCGATGCGAATCGCTTCCTGCATTTGACGTACCACGTCACCGTATTCTTCATCGCTCTGGTTACAACTGAGCGTCATATCGGTCAGCGTCTGGCGCGGCAGCGCGGGTGCTGGCTGCTGCAACTGGTGCCCTAACTGTGCCAGACGGTGTTGCAGACGCTGACGTTCGGCGGCATCGGGCGTGAACAGACTGGCCTGTAAATGCGTGACGCGCTGTTGGTGATCGAGGATCAACAAGGTTTCTGCCAGATAAAAGCAGTAATCCGGGCAGCGTTGCTGTTGGCTGAGCGGCGGTAATGCTTCGAACCCGGCAACCAAATCGTAAGCGAACAGGCCACCGAAGAACATCGCTTCCCGCTCATCGGCGGGGCTGGTGACCAGCGTTTGCAGCAGACGCAACGCATCAAAAACTGACAGCGAACGCAGACGTGCATCTTCGTCTTGCAGGGTATCAACGGCGGGGAAGGTTAACTCACGACCGTTGGGGCGCACGGCGACATCGATATCTGCCGGTAATAGCTGGTCGAGCAATGGCAGCAGCGTCGCGCCGTTAGCGGTCAATGCCTGAATGGAGACTTGCTGCCCCAGTGCGGTGATCCGCAATGCACTATCAATGATCAACAGGCTTTTCAGATCCTGTTTACTGTCAATTTCCGCGGATTCCAGCAGCAGCGTCGTCGGTCGGGCAC
>NZ_JAGFPF010000764.1:0-964 GCF_025962695.1 Candidatus Symbiopectobacterium sp. NZEC135
GGTATAAGGCAGCACCGGTTTATGGCTGTGCGGCCATTTTACCTGTCCTTGTCGCATCTGTCAGGTGTGAGGGTGGCTTTATTGCGGACGGCGGAGAGAGAAGACCAAACGGCTACCGCAGTCGTCAGAATGAGGGTCAGCTGTCGTGGAGGCCACCCTCCGTGAGATAGCGGATTAGCGTATTGATTTTTTCACTGCTCAGCGCCGAGGTTGGCGGGGTTGGCTGTAAGATTTCCTGAGCCTGATTAAACAGCGCCAGCCGCATCGGTTCTTGGGCGTTGTAGGCAAGGAGCAGCTTTTGTGCCAATGCCACATATTGTCCTTCGCTGATTAACGCGGGCGTTAGCGTGCTGGCACTATCAAGTGCGCTCAGAACGTCATTAAGTTTATTGCGAATTTCACTATCAGGGAGTGCATCGCTCGACGTTGCTTTTAGCGTTGTCAGGATGTGTATGATGTCATGCTTAAATTCATTGCTGATGACGTCTTTACCCAGATTTTGGGTCAGCGAAATCAACATGGCCTCATCGTCTTTTTTGACTAAGGTATAGGTAATCGGTTGCCTGTTTTGGCGGGATGCCGAGTTGAGGGATTGATTTTCTTTGATAATAGCGGTGATGGCTGTGATATCCATAACCGGTGCGGCGGTTGCATTCTTGCTGCCGGCCGATGGGTTGGGCGACGCGTGCAGTGCGGTTGCCGCGTTGTGATTATATTTCTCCTGCTTCTTAATCTGTTTTAACACCAATTTCAGGTTTTTGATGGCTTTGTTGTGTGAGTGGTTTGAGTCAACGCTGCGCAGGGCTTCATCAGCGGTCGATTGCTGCTGCTCCAGCGCGGTATTTAATGCGGTGATCTGGCTGTTTATTTCACCGATATTTTGCTGCGTCTCTTTGATTGTGGTGGTGAAGGTATGATGCAATTGCGTGGTTTGCGCTTCAAACTGTGTCCGGGCGTGATTCGC
>NZ_JAGFPF010000767.1:0-963 GCF_025962695.1 Candidatus Symbiopectobacterium sp. NZEC135
GCGCTGGCGACGCTTGTCACCGGCATTGTCTGGTGTTTTGAACGCTTTAAATGGGCACCGGCACGCAAGGCGAGAGCAGAGGCGGCGCTAAGTGCGCAGCAGGATGGCGGCACGGGCGTTGTAACCATCAAACAGCCCGGTTGGATTGAAACCTGCGCGTCAGTGTTTCCGGTATTGGCGCTGGTGTTCGTTGTTCGCTCCTTTATTTACGAACCGTTCCAGATACCGTCGGGCTCAATGATGCCGACACTGCTGATTGGTGATTTTATTCTGGTGGAGAAATTTGCCTACGGCATCAAAGATCCTATCACGCAGACCACGCTGATCCCGACTGGGCATCCGCGACGCGGGGATGTTGCGGTATTTAAATATCCTGAAAATCCGCGTTTGGATTATATCAAACGCGTGATTGGTCTGCCGGGCGACAAGGTTTCTTACGATCCGCTCAGCAAACAGGTTACGGTGCGTCCCGCGTGTGAAGGCTCGGCGTGCGACAGCGCCGTCGCGGTGACGTACAGCAACCTCGAAGCCAGTGATTTCGTGCAAACGTTCGGCCGTCCTGGTTCGGAATCGAGCAGCGGTTTCTACGCGCTGCCACGCGGTGAGGAGAAGCCGGGCGGCGTGCGTATGGGCGTTCGTCAGGAGACGCTGGGCGACGTTTCGCACCGCATTCTGGTGGTGCCCGGTAGCCAGGATCAACTGGGGATGTACTACCAGCAGTCTCGCCAGCCGCTGGCTACGTGGGTGGTGCCAAACGGGCACTATTTCATGATGGGTGATAACCGTGATAACAGCGCCGATAGCCGTTTTTGGGGCTTTGTGCCGGAAAAGAATCTGGTCGGCCGCGCAACGGCAATCTGGATGAGCTTTGAGAAACAAGAAGGTGAATGGCCAACGGGCGTACGTTTAAGCCGAATTGGTCGAATTCATTAATCACCGTGATAAACCCGCAGCATTATTTTC
>NZ_JAGFPF010000768.1:0-963 GCF_025962695.1 Candidatus Symbiopectobacterium sp. NZEC135
TAGTTCAGTCGGTTAGAATACCTGCCTGTCACGCAGGGGGTCGCGGGTTCGAGTCCCGTCCGTTCCGCCAATAACTAAAGAATGCTGATATAAGTTCGCTTATATCAGCATTTTTTTTTGCTTTTTCGATGGTTGATGAATTTATCAACAGCAAAGAAAACGAAATTGTGTAGTAATTCCTGTGCTGAAAATGCTAAGTATTAACCTTGCAGCACGCTTTGGAAGCTGGTTAGATGAAATCCGGTCATAAAATTACGTAAGTGAATCGGTCCGCTTGCTGTGTTAGATATTATCGGTTATAGGAATTTTGATCAGATAATTCATATTTTATTTTCTTGGTTTGAGCCATACCACCTTTACTGAAGGTAATGTGTATTACCCTCTGTCTGCGTTTGTTATTACTTTTGAATACTAATAAATTCACAATAAAACAATGTACTGTCTCTGTGAAAGTGACCTGATATCACATGGGCTGCATGTGTGCGTGAGGTTAGCAATCTCATTTTTAAGGCTGTGTCGCTTATTTTAATTGATTGTTTCATTGTGAATGTCGATATTTTATTTTTTTTATCTTTGAATGTTTGGCGCAAAATGCTAAATGTTGATTTATCATTCATTTTTTTGATGGCTCGATGTAGATATGCCGTTTTTTTAATGTTCTTATGAATGAACATCTGTCCAATTTATTTAGGTTAGTTATTCTTAAGGCGTGTTTAAAGAAAGGTTATATTCGCTGATGTTTATTTTAAGGGGTGGGGTTAATAAGTAAGAAAATTCTTATTATTTTTTTAATTTTGCTAGTGTTTTGTTAATTGATAGGTTTTAACAATCGTTATTGTGTTTTTTTTTGACAATATAACCATTGTTAATGGCGAAAAAGAGATGCTATAAAATCCCCGCAAAATAATGAGTGTGAATATTACCAAGTCGAAAGTAGGACGCGGTGAAATAATAGCATCAATA
>NZ_JAGFPF010000769.1:0-961 GCF_025962695.1 Candidatus Symbiopectobacterium sp. NZEC135
TCCACATGATGTCCCACGTGACATCCTCCATTGGCGTGGACAACTTACCTGCCAGGGTCTGGTATCCACGCCACATGATATAGAGCGTGGCTGACGTTGCCGCCAGCCCCACCATCATGGAGGAGTATGACATCATCAGTCCCTTTGTGGCGTCAGTAACTCCTCCTATCAGGTGTTTTTCAACACCGATAAATACACCACCGGGCATATTAACCTCACTATGAGTTCAGATCGGGAGTGGGAGCATTTAACTGCTGAATTTGATAATGGGCTTCATTGGCGTTTTTACAGTTATCTGAGGCATCGCCGGTTTTTTGGCATTTTTCATACACCGCTTTTAGCTCATCGGGATGATCTTTGTACCACTGAGTAGTTTTGGCTTCTTCTTTGCAGCCACTGATGATAAATAATAAAGACAGGAAAGAGAGGGTTAATAAACGCATGTGAGACTCCTTTAGCCGTTTAAATCAGGGGTTGGCGCAGTTAACTGTTGCTGATTCCACTGTTTAATACGCACATCCTCCAGTACTTTTTCGCGCTTTTCTGCTGCCTTCACGCTCATTTCCCACTGGTCAGTGAGCGTGTTCAGCATCACTGATTTTAGCTGAATACTGTTGGCAAGGTCCTGAGACTCCTTTGAGTCTTTGGATAGTGCGATACGGTTCGAGAGGCCGTTAATCTCGCCCAGCGTCTGGCTGACCTGCTCCTGGATCTCGCCAGTCTGCTCAAACTGTATCGCTTTGTTGATGACCAACTGTTTGCAGGTATTGGCATAACTTCCTGACTGTTCCGCATTGCAGGTATCGAAAACCCGGTATTTCGCGTACAGCGCATCGAACTGTCCTGAGGTGCCGCCGGAAAGTAGCAGATCATTGAGTGTCTGGCCTGGCTTGCGCAGTTTTTCCAGATCCGCTTTCAGACTCTTCGCCTGATCCACAAAATCTGCAATATCCCGGACGCC
>NZ_JAGFPF010000076.1:0-15159 GCF_025962695.1 Candidatus Symbiopectobacterium sp. NZEC135
GAATGGTAGATACGGTTCAGACGGTTGGGGCGACCGCTACAGCCGCGAAAATGCATGATCACCGCCAGCCAGCCTTGCTCACGGCACGCTTGCAACAAACCGTGCGCATAGGGACTGTGAAAGCTGCCTTCCAGACCGTGAAACAGCACCACACGGGGTTTATGGCGCGCACCTTGCGGCGCTTCGCTCCAGGCCAGATCGACAAAATCGCCATCGGGAAGATCGAGTTGTTGCCACACTGGCTGCAAACGGGCTCGGCGGCGAATCAAGCGCGGCAACAGCGTTTGTACATGCGGGTTATCAGCCCCGCGTAACGGGCGAAACGTTGAGGACAACATGGGAATCGAAACAACCTCTGGAAATAATTGTGCGATATTCATCACACTGCGCTAACCTGCTTGCGCCGCTCAGCGAGCATTGCAGTGTAACAGGCAGGCTAACGTTCATTCAGGTCAATAAATCATACCGTAACGGTGGGGACAAGGGGCAGTCAAAACGTGGAACAGGGCTTATTTTTATCGATGTTGGCGTTTCTCTGGGTGGCGGCGATCACGCCTGGCCCGAATAACATGCTGCTGACGACATCCGGTGCTAACTTCGGCTTTATGCGATCGCTGTGGCTGATGGTGGGTATCATGCTCGGCATGCAGAGCATTTTACTGCTGGTGGCATTTGGCGTGGGCGGCATGATCCTGCTCTACCCCTCTTTGCACCTGATACTGAAAGTACTCGGCAGTCTCTACTTGTTGTGGCTGGCGTGGAAAATTGCGACGGCGGCCTATGAACGCCTGGAAGCCAGCGCACCGCCGCCGCAACCGCTGCGGCTGTATCAAGGCTGGTTGCTTCAATTTCTGAATCCCAAAGCCTGGCTGATGGCGCTGGGGTCGGTCGCAAGTTTCAGTCTGGCGGGCAGCGGCTATAACCATTCGGTGCTGCTGATAAGTTTCGGCATTGTGTTGGTTAATCTGGTTTCTGGTGTTATTTGGCTGGGTTTTGGCACGGCGATTGGTCGCTTGTTGCGTAGTCGCAGAGCATGGGTGATTTTTAACGTCTCGATGGGTGTGCTCACGGCAGCCTGTGTACTGCTGATCTGGCACTGATGATGGCCTGATTTTAGCCTGTTGGTTTTTGCCATTAATCGCGTTCAGAATCGCGCTGAGGTGGGCGTGTCCGCCGGATGAGCGGCATGGATGCCGCGAAAAGCAGCGCCGCGCCGGGAGCGCGTCGCTGGTGGTCCGAGATGCGGACACGAACGCCGAGGGGACCGCGTAGCGGCGTGATTCCTCGCGAAAAGCCTGGAGTCACGAGGCGGCGGCGATTGAGCGCCTCGTGTCGGGCGCTGCTACAGGGGGAGCAGAAATTAGAGCCTGTGAACGCGCACGAAATAGGCACTGTGTTAACAGATATCCCCTTTCAAGGAACCTGAACTACCCCTCATTCAGCATCTGTTCTAGCTGTTCTTGCGCGTCCAGCCAGGCCATTTCTGCCTCTTCCTGTTCGCCTTTGAGTTTGGCCTGCTGTTGCAGACATTCCGTCAGTTCGGCTTTGCGGCTTTGGTCGTAGAGTTCGCTGTCCGATAAACGCGCTTCGACTTTTGCCAACGCATCGGCGAGTTTCTCCATCTGCTGCTCATACTGCGTAATCTTTTTACGCAACGGTTGGGTTTGGGTGCGCAGCTCCGCTTCACGCCGCTTTTGGTCTTTGCGTGCCTGTGCGTTGTTGGTCGAGGCGGGCTTATCGACGGATTCAGCGGCGCTGTTTTGGCGCTGCACGTCCGTCAGCCATTGCTGGTAATCTTCCAGATCGCCATCAAACGGCTCCACCTTGCGATCGTGCACCAGATAGAGATCGTCCGTGGTGGATCGGATCAGGTGTCGATCGTGGGAAACGACTACCAGTGCCCCTTCGAAATCGATCAACGCTTCTGTCAGTGCCTGACGCATGTCCAGATCGAGATGGTTGGTCGGTTCATCGAGCAGCAGCAGGTTAGGGCGCTGCCACACGATCAATGCCAGCACCAAGCGGGCTTTTTCCCCGCCCGAGAAACGCTCGGTCACTTCCGTTACTTTGTCACCCTGAAAACCGAAACCGCCGAGATAATCGCGCAGTTGCTGCTCGGTTTCCCGCTCTGCCAAACGGACCAAATGTTGTAGCGGGGATTCATCCGCACGCAGAAACTCGAGCTGATGCTGTGCGAAATAGCCGAGCTTAACGCCCTTCGCCAGCCCGATTTCACCGTGCAACGGAGCCAGTTCACCGGCTAACAGCTTAATCAGCGTCGATTTACCGGCACCGTTATGCCCCAGCAGGCCAATGCGTGAACCTGGCACCAGATTGAGCTTGATGGATTCCAGAATCAGCTTGTCACCGTAGCCTGCGCTCACTTTCTCCATGCGCAGCAGCGGGTTCGGCAGCGATTCCGGAGCACGGAAACTGAAACGGAACGGGTTATCGACGTGTGCCGGGGCAATCAGCTCCATACGCTCCAGCATTTTAATCCGGCTTTGCGCCTGCTTGGCTTTGGTGGCCTGTGCGCGGAAGCGATCGATATAGTGTTGCAAGTGCGCTACGCGCTCTTGCTGATGCTCATACAACGCCTGCTGCTGCGCCAAACGCGTAGCGCGCTGGCGCTCGAACGAGGAGTAGTTACCGGTGTATTCGAACAGCGTCTCTTGCTCGATGTGCAGGATCTTGTTGACGATAGGATCAAGAAAATCGCGATCGTGGGAAATCAGCACCAGCGTGCCCGGATAGCTTTTCAGCCATTTTTCCAGCCAGATCACCGCGTCCAAATCGAGGTGGTTGGTCGGTTCGTCGAGCAGCAGCAGATCGGAGCGGCAAATCAGCGCTTGTGCCAGATTAAGGCGCATACGCCATCCGCCGGAAAAATCACGCACCGGCTGTTGTAATTGGGGCTGAGTAAAGCCCAGGCCATCGAGCAGGCTGGCGGCACGCGCGGGAATGCTCCAGGCTTGAATCGCATCCAGCTTGCCGTGCGCACGGGCGATGGCATTACCATCGTTAATGTCGTTGGCGTGTTGAAGTTCAGCTTCTAGCTGGCGAAATTCACGATCGCCGTCAATAACATAATCAATGGCCGGCACATCCAGTGCGGGCGTTTCCTGATTGACCCAGGCCAACGCCCAGTTACTCGGAAACGTGGCGCTGCCGCCATCGGCACCAATCTCGCCTTTTAGCAACGAGAGTAGCGTGGACTTGCCGCAGCCGTTTTTACCGACTAATCCAACCTTCTGGCCTGGATTGATGGTGGCGGTGGCGTTATCAAGCAAGACACGCACGCCGCGCCGAATTTGCAAAGCGGAGAAAACAATCATAAAGCGTCACATGTTCAGAGTATGTTAAATTATCACGGTTATCTCGGGACCGCGAACGTCCTGTTTGTCGTATCGTTATCGCGCAGCATGGTAGCGGAAAACCGCGCTCATGACGACGCTTTGGAGGGGAATGATGTCGCAGCCACCGAAGATTTTGCTGCTGTATGCCCATCCGGAATCGCAAGACTCGGTCGCGAACCGGGTTTTGCTGCAACCGGCGCACCAGTTAGCCCATGTTACCGTACACGATCTGTACGCTCACTATCCGGACTTTTTTGTTGATATTCACTACGAGCAACAGCTGCTGCGCGAACATCAGGTGATTGTGTTTCAGCATCCACTCTACACCTACAGCTGCCCGGCGCTGCTAAAGGAGTGGTTTGACCGCGTGCTGTCGCGCGGGTTTGCCAACGGTATCGGCGGTAATGCGCTGGCGGGTAAATATTGGCGTTCGGTAATCACCACGGGTGAGCCGGAAGAGAGCTATAACCTAGAAGGTAATAACCGTTTCGGCATGGAAGAGGTGCTGCGCCCGTTTGAAATGACGGCGGCCATGTGTCGTATGCATTGGTTACCGCCGTTGATGGTCTATTGGGCGCGCCGACTGCCCGCCGATGTGCTGGCAAGCTATGCCGAAGCGTATAGCGAATGGCTGGCTTCCCCGTTACCCAAACCGGAGGGTGAGTGATGGAGAGTTCCCCCCTGTTGAGTGCGGGCATTCTGTTTCTGTTTGTCGCCGTACTAATGGTACCTATCGCTAGCCGATTGGGCATTGGTGCGGTATTGGGGTATTTGATTGCGGGTATCGCCATTGGTCCTTGGGGGCTGGGCTTTATCCGCGATGTTGACGCTATCCTGCATTTCTCTGAGCTTGGCGTGGTGTTCCTGATGTTTATCATCGGGCTGGAGCTGAATCCGCAAAAGCTATGGACGTTACGGCGCTCTATCTTCGGAATCGGTGCCGCGCAGGTTGGGCTTAGCGCGGCGGTGCTTGGCGGCTTGCTCTACCTGACCGGTTTTTCCTGGCAATCGGCGCTGATTGGTGGCGTTGGGTTGGCGATGTCTTCCACCGCGATGGCGCTGCAACTGATGCGCGAGAAGGGGATGAACCGCAACGAATCCGGCCAGTTGGGTTTCGCAGTGCTGCTGTTTCAGGACTTGGCGGTTATTCCCGCTCTGGCGTTGGTGCCGGTGCTGGCTGGTGTGCAGGGCGAAGTGACCGACTGGAAAGACGTTGCCATCAAGGTCGCGGCCTTTATCGGCATGTTGATTGGTGGACGTTATCTGGTGCGCCCGCTATTCCGCTTTATCGCCGCCTCCGGCGTGCGTGAGGTGTTTACCGCGGCGGCGCTGCTGCTGGTGCTTGGCTCTGCGGTCTTTATGGATGCGTTGGGCTTTTCCATGGCGTTGGGGACCTTTATCGCCGGCGTGTTGCTGGCGGAAAGTGAGTATCGCCATGAACTGGAAATTTCCATCGAGCCGTTTAAAGGGTTGCTGCTCGGGCTGTTTTTTATCTCCGTCGGCATGGCGCTCGATCTGGGCGTGTTGTTTACCCACATCGGCGAAGTGTTACTGGGGGTATTCCTTCTGGTCACGGTGAAGGGCGTCGTGCTGTACGTGTTGGCGCGTGTGAACCGGATGCGCCGTTCTGAACGGCTTCAGTTTGCCGGGGTGCTCAGTCAGGGCGGGGAATTTGCGTTTGTGCTGTTTTCTGCGGCAGCCGCGCACAAGGTGCTACAGGGTGAACAGCTCCCGTTGCTGTTGGTCACGGTAACCCTCTCTATGATGACCACGCCGCTGCTGATGCAGGGGATAGACCGCATTCTGGCGCATCGTTATAACGCCACGGAGGAGCATGACGAAAAGCCCTATGTGCAAGATGACGAGCCGCAGGTGATTATTGTCGGGTTTGGGCGTTTTGGGCAGGTGATCGGGCGTTTGCTGATGGCGAACAAAATGCGCATTACGGTATTGGAACGTGATATCAGCGCCGTCAGCCTGATGCGTAGCTATGGTTATAAAGTGTATTACGGTGATGCCACTGAATTGGAACTGCTGCGTGCCGCCGGGGCTGAACAGGCGCGCGCGATTGTGGTGACCTGCAATGAGCCGGAAGACACTATGGCAATTGTGCACTTGTGCCAAAAGCATTTTCCCAATCTGGAAATTCTGGCGCGGGCGCGCGGCCGTGTTGAAGCCCATGAATTATTGCAATCGGGTGTCACACATTTCGCGCGTGAAACCTTTTCGAGTGCGCTGGAACTGGGGCGCAAAACGTTGACATCGGTGGGGATGCACCCTCATCAGGCTTATCGGGCGCAGCAGCATTTTCGGCGTCTGGATATGCGCATGCTGCGTGAATTGATGCCGGTACGTCAGGGGGATGCCGATGTGGCGCAGGTGTCGCGTGTCAAGGAAGCGCGGCGGGAGCTGGAAGACATTTTCCAACGCGAAATGCAGCACGAGCGGCGTCGCCTGGATGACTGGGATGAGTACGAATAGCACGCATCGCGTGCAGCGAGGAAGGCAAGATGCAACGTAAACGGTTTATCGCGGGTGCCGTGTGTCCTCAGTGTCAGGAGCAGGATACGTTGGCCGTAGGGCAAGAAGATCAGGTAGATGTGGTCACCTGCGTCAAGTGCGGCTATCGTCAGCGCCAGTCAGATCCGCCGCCTGCTGCGCCAGAGCGGCAGGACGAGCATATCATCGGCATTTTTCATCCTGATTAATCGTTGGGTCATTTTTTTATCCCAGACGGTACATGGGGATGTTTTTCAGCTACAATTTGCGCCAGTTTTGATTTCCAACGGTAGGAGATGTCATGAAAGTTGCAAAAAATCTGGTGGTCAGCCTGGCCTACCAGGTACGTACAGAAGATGGTGTATTGGTTGATGAGTCTCCGGTGAGCGCGCCGTTGGACTACCTGCACGGTCAAGGTTCCCTGATTTCTGGCCTGGAAAAAGCGCTTGAAGGCCGCGAAGTGGGTGAGAAGTTTGACGTTGCTGTCGGCTCTAACGACGCCTACGGCGAATACGACGAAAACCTGGTGCAGCGCGTACCGAAAGACGTCTTCATGGGCGTTGATGAGCTGCAAGTGGGCATGCGTTTCCTGGCCGATACCGATCAGGGTCAGGTGCCGGTTGAAATCACTGAAGTGGAAGATGACCACGTAGTGGTTGACGGTAACCACATGCTGGCAGGCCAAAACCTGAAGTTCAACGTCGAAGTGGTTGCTATCCGTGAAGCTACGGAAGAAGAGATCGCGCACGGTCACGTACACGGCGAACACGATCATCACCATGAGCACGGTGAAGGTTGCTGTGGCGGCCATGGTCACGACCACGATCACGACCACGAACACGGTAAAGGCGGCTGCGGCGGTCACGGCGGCTGCGGTTGCCATTGATTTTCGGCGTAGGCCAGTGAGGCTCGTCCTCACCGTAAAAAACCCGGAGCGCCAGACGCGGCCGGGTTTTTTTTCGTCTTGCAACGGGTGCCATTAGCGCGGGTTGTGTTGATTTTACTCATCTTTCATCATTCTATTTCCGCATCACGCTTTCCTGCTTTTTTGCCCAACTAGGGATGTTCATCACATAACAGGTTAAAAGCCCCGGGGGTGTTATTGACACTTATCGGTGCTTTAGCGAACAATCTGCAAACGTTCCCGCGAACGTTATATTAATAAAATACATCATAGAACATCCAGGAAAGAGAACCTTTACCATGACCAACATGAATATCGAGTTACGTGGCCTGAACCCTACACCCTTCACGCCTTTTCATCGTGATGCTGAACTGCCGCGCGTCGGCTAATGGCATGCAGAGCCGCTGTGCACGCGTATCGCGGCTAACACACTATCCTTTTTGGAGAACAAACTATGTCAACGCATGACATGAGTGCTGGTGTGGTCAATGCAGACGCCAGTACTGCCGCCGCAAGCGGGGTATCCAACGCCGAGTTGGTTGCCCGTCTTGAGCGTTTGCCTATCACGCGTCGTATTTTTTGGACGAGAAATATCATCGGCGCTGCGACGTTCTTTGACGGTTATACCGTTATCTGTATCGCCTACGCTATGCCACTTCTGGTGCAGGAATGGGGGTTAGACCCCAAACAAACCGGCATGATTTTATCCGCAGGCTATCTAGGTCAACTGCTTGGTGCGGTCTTCTTTGGCTGGCTGGCCGAACGTGTGGGGCGTCTCAAAGTGCTGCTGTTTACCATTCTGCTGTTTGTCAGCATGGATGTAGCCTGCCTGTTTGCCACCGGGGCGTTGATGATGATGACGCTGCGCTTTGTGCAAGGTATCGGGACGGGGGGAGAAGTACCGGTTGCCTCCGCCTATATCAACGAATACATCAGTTCAAAAGGGCGAGGTCGGTTCTTTCTGCTTTATGAAGTGATGTTCCTGCTCGGCTTGGTCGCTGCGGGGCTTATCGCCCGTGCGTTTGTACCGCTCTACGGTTGGAAGGTGATGTTTATCGTCGGTCTGGTCCCGGCATTCATCCTGCTTCCTTGCCGTTTCTTTATGAAGGAGTCTCCTCGTTGGTTGGCATCACAGGGACGATTGGCTGAAGCAGACCGTATCGTGACCGATCTCGAGCGCAGTGCGGTTGCTCAGGGCTTCACATTAGAAGAACCTAAAGTGACCGTTCAAGGAAAAAAACAAGAGAACTCCCACTGGAGCGGACTGTTTAAGGGAATATACCGTAAACGTACTTTCACCATCTGGACGATGTGGTTTACCTCGTATCTGGTGGCAAACGGTATGATCACCTGGTTACCGACGCTCTATCGCCAAACCTACAAACTGTCGTTGGAAACCAGCATCAGCTACGGTCTGACAACCTCGGTGATGGGGGTTATCGCTTCCGTGTTGTGTGCGCTGTTGATTGACAAAGTTGGGCGTAAACGGTGGTACACCTTTGCCTTCCTGCTCGCACCTATCCCTTTAATTGTTCTGGCGTTGTTGGGTGCAACGACGGCTGAACAGGTACTGATTTGTGCTGGCTTGTCCTACGCCATTATCCAGACGGTCACCTTCTCGCTGTATCTCTACTCGGCTGAAATCTATCCAACCCGCATGCGGGCAATCGGTACTGGCTTGGGCAGCGGCTGGTTGCGGTTGGGGTCATCGGCGGGCCCCATCGTCGTTGGCACCATCATGGCATCGAGTGGCATCAGTACGATGTTTGGTTTCTTCGCCGGCATTCTCTTGATCGGTGCAGTGGTGACGATGCTGTTTGCTATTGAAACCAAAGACCGCGTACTGGAAGAGCTGTCGCCGTAGAACGTGAGCGGCATCATTGGGGAAACGTTGCTGCTCAGTCAGTACGTTTCCCTCTGTTGTAGCGGGTATTCGGCGTTACACCGTTGAGGTATAAAATGAAATTAGCAAGTTTTAGGGTCGGTCAGAAAGAAACCTATGGTTTAAAGGTGGAAAAGGGCATTGTCGATTTAGGCAAAAGGCTAGGCGCGCGCTATCCCGATCTGCGGGCATTGATTGAAGATGAGGGTATTGCGGATGCCCGCCGTTTTTTGCAGGCACAGCCTGATTATCAAGAAGAGGATGTGGTGTTTCTTCCGGTGATTAATAATCCGAGGAAAATTTTCTGTGTCGGAATGAACTATGCGGAGAAACGTGCCGAATTTGGCGAAATGAATTCCGCACCAACCTTATTTATTCGCTTTCCTGATTCTCAGGTTGGGCATAATTGCGATGTGGAAAAACCCGCCCAATCAAACGAATTTGACTATGAAGGGGAACTGGCTGTCATTATCGGAAAACGCGG
This sequence comes from Candidatus Symbiopectobacterium sp. NZEC135, assembly GCF_025962695.1. Classification (NCBI taxonomy): domain Bacteria; kingdom Pseudomonadati; phylum Pseudomonadota; class Gammaproteobacteria; order Enterobacterales; family Enterobacteriaceae; genus Symbiopectobacterium; species Candidatus Symbiopectobacterium sp. NZEC135. The sequence continues at coordinate 9,126 of NZ_JAGFPF010000076.1, forward strand.
GAAGGAAATTTCAGCATCTAACGCTTTCTCTTATATTGCCGGCTACAGTTGCTATATGGATGGCTCGGTACGTGACTGGCAGCATACCTGGTTTACCGCCGGAAAAAACTGGCAAAATACCGGCGCGTTTGGTCCCTGGCTGGTGACGTGCGATGACGTGCCGGAACCACAAAACCTGCATATAGAAACCCGGCTTAATGGCAACAGGGTGCAGAATGACACCACTGCCAGTATGATTCACCCCATTGAAGAGCTGATTGAATATATCAGTACTTTCAGTGAATTATCACCTGGTGATGTCATCATTACGGGTTCTCCCGGTGGTGTGGGGAAAAAACGCACGCCGCCGCTTTTTTTGCATGAAGGCGATATCGTGGAAGTTGAAATTGAACATATTGGTTGTTTACATAACTGCATTACCACCCGAAAACGGGCGTGTAGCGCAGCGTAATGGCGCTCATTAAAAAATATCACTCTTATTATTAGCCGGATCAATACGGTGACATGCCTGTTATCCGGTTTATCTCTTTTGGCTCGTGTTCATTTTTAGTATCGGTGACGGAAAACATTATTATCAGGAGGAAAGAATGCGTGCGCTACGGGAAAGAATGCTTCAAATCAGTATCGCCAAGAAACTCTATGGCGGCTTTTTTATCGTCTTATCATTAATTATTTTCGCTGTGTTCTTCAGTGCATTACGTTTTGCTGAGATTCGTGATTTATATACCAAGACAGCATTGATCTCTGAGATGAATCATTATCTGGACCAGTCAAAAATTGCCCGCGTGAAGCTCTTTTATACGCTGGAAGAAGAGAACGCCAGTAATATGATGAAATATGTTTCTCAGATGATGGCGCAGCAGGAAAAAGCGCGCCAATTGCATTGGCAAGAAAGTGATGTGCAGCATTTCCAACGCTTGAGTGAACAACTGGCGCAATATCAGCATGAACTGGAGGAGATTGTGCGCGTGGCATCCGGTCTGCATGTGCAGAAGGGGGGCGCTTTCGAAGAGGGGAATAGACAGGATACCGCACAGTGGCAGCGCCTCAAGGCGGCCGATACACAGTCCATTAAAACGGGGTTTGCCGTTACCGACACCCTTAGCCGTATTGCGAGCCAGCTTGATGAAAAAAATCAGGGTGTTATCAACCGTTCAATGGTGGAAATCGTTGTTATCGGGATTTGCGCCGTGTTGCTGGGCATGTTTATCGCCATATCGGTGACTCGCCTGATCGCGAGATCGATACGCGGCAACCTTGAACTGGCGCAGCGCATTGCACAAGGCGATCTCTCTGTGGTAGTGGGTCGGGTCCGCCGTGATGAACTGGGAATGTTGACGCATGCCATGATGGAGATGACGCAAAAGCTATGTGGGTTGATGGTGGATATTCGAGACAGTGCGCATCAGGTGGCTACAGCCTCTTCCGCCATTGCTGATGGCAACCGTCATTTGTCCTCACGTACCGATCAACAAGCGGCCGCGATGGTGGAAACTGCTGCCAGTATGGAAGAATTGACCGCGACGGTGACTAACAATGCGGATAACGCGCGGCACGCCGGACAGTTGGCGCGTCAGGCATCGGGCAACGCCAACCGGGGCGGTGAGATCATTAAACAGGTGGTGACAACGATGTCGGACATTACCGGCAGCTCGCGGAAAATTGCGGATATCACGTCGGTCATCAACAGCATTGCTTTTCAAACCAACATATTGGCGCTGAATGCGGCGGTGGAAGCCGCGCGGGCCGGAGAACAAGGGCGTGGTTTTGCCGTGGTTGCCAGTGAAGTACGTAATCTGGCGCAGCGCAGTTCACAAGCGGCCAGGGAGATTGAAGCCTTGATTGCAGAGTCTGTGACGCGAGTGGATGAAGGTTCTGTGCTGGTTGAAAAAGCGGGGAGCGCCATGCATGACATTGTGACCTCAATTGGTGCTGTTGATCGCATCATGAACGATATTTCGGTAGCGTCAGATGAGCAGAGTCGCGGTATTGCGCAAATTGGTGATGCCGTGACGGACATGGATCGTACCATTCAGGAAAATGCAACGATGGTCAGTGATTCCACCTCAGCGGCTTTAGCATTGGAAGCGCAGGTCGCACGGCTTGCCTCGCTGATTGCTGTATTCCGTTTGCCCGGAAACGCTATTGGTGAGCCAGAGGCCGCACCGCAGCCGACCCGTTTTGCGGCTTTGCCCGTTCAGGTAACGCAGGGAGATTGGGTGTAACACAATCTGACGCGAGCGCATTAGCGGGCTATGTTGGCCCGCTAATACATAAGCGATTACCTGAGCGGTGCGCTGGAACTGCGCGGAATAAGGCTTGGCATCACGCGCCGAATGGTATCGACGGGTTCGGTGCCAGCCAGCAGCAATTCAACCGCAATAGAGGCAACGTGGTCGAACGGAATATGTACCGATGAGAGCGGAACCGGCAAACGGGCGGACAGTGGAATATCGTTATAGCCGACCAGCGATAAATCCTGACCTATTGCCAATCCCAATCGATGGGCTGCCGCCATAACGCCGAAGGCCAAATCGTCGTTGATAGCGAAAATGGCCGTAGGCCTGCGTGCTCCGCTCAGCAGCGCCATCCCTTCACTTTCTCCTGACTCAATGCTGAAACCGGATTCCCGAATCCAGGCGGGATTGGGCGTCAGTCCTGCCTCGCGCATGGCTCGATGGAAGCCTTCCCGGCGATAGGTCGCACCGGAAGAAAAGCTGGGACCCGCGACCATACCGATGTCACGGTGGCCCAGATCGATCAGATGCCGGGTCGCCAGATAGCCCCCCTGTTCATCGTCACCAATGGCAGAGCGGCTGACACCGTCGGTGCGTAGCGCCAAAACGTGGGCAACATTTTGCTGGCGTAATTCCGCCGGCAAATGGTCATCCAGTCGGCTGGTGGCCAGAATCAGCCCGTCGACGCGCCGATCGAGCAGAGAGGCTGCCGCCTGTTTTTCTTGTACCGGATCGTCGCCACAGGTCGCAACAATCGCAAAATAACCGTAGCGTTCTGCTGCACGGCAGATGGCTTCATACAGCAACGCCATCACCATATCGCTCAGACGCGGTACCAGTACGCCGATGGTGCCCGTGCCGCCACGGCGCAGGCTAGAGGCCATGATGTCGCGTCGGTATCCCAACTCCTGTGCAACCTGACGTACGCGTTCGGCAGCCTTGCTGCGCGACGGCGGTAACCGTTCATCCAGAACGCGGGAAACGGTGGAAACGCTCACCCCGGCTGCCGTGGCGACATCCTGTAAGGTGACGGGTTTGCTTCCCAACTTACGGCTTGAACCGTTGGGCGGAAAGGTATTAGGGTCCATGTAATCCCTTGATTTTTATTTTTAAAAAAAGGCACAGTGTGTTGCCAATAACATCCGCGCGGCGTTTACGAATTTATTATGTAATGGTTCCCGGGCTTTGGCTACACCCCGGAATTTTAAATCTGTGCCACGGCAGGATAATCAGGGATTACTATGCAAAAGCATACAATAATGCGCAACATATACGTTTGATTGCGCTAACAAGCGTGGGAAGTTGGGTGCCGTTTGGATTGAAAATACGCCCGCCGTTCACGGTATGAAGGCAGGCGTATCCGTCATGTCAGCGTCTGAATGCTGGCATTAGCCAACGAATGACAACTCAGCAGCGCGAATAGCAGCTTTGATTTCCTCTTCTGCGCCGGGTTCCAATGGCAGCAGCGGAGAGCGCACTGTGGCGTGATCCAGAATGCCGCGTGCTACCAGCGCATGCTTCAGTGCCACAGTACCTTCCATGTGCGAACCGCGGTGATACACGCTTTTGGTCACGGGCAGCAGACGGTCATGGATCTCACGGGCTTTTTTGTAATCCTTCGCTTTGCCTGCTTTGATCATTTCTACCAGCAGTTCCGGCGCAATGTTGCCATAGCCCACCAGGAAACCGTCTACATCAAAGGTGGTTGAGAGCAGGTATTCGTCATGGCAGCTCAGGATTTGCAGGTCCGGGCGTTCACGACGGATTACCGGAATCTCAGTGTCCCAGCGACGCATATTACGCACACCGTTCTTCATGGCAAACACACCGGGTTGAGCAGAGATTTCCAGCAACGTTTCCAGGTTATAGGTGCACTTAGTGGCATCAGGGTATTGGAACAGGATCAGCGGCAGGCCACTTTCTTCGTACACCTGGCGGTATTTATCCTGAGGTGCTCCTTTCTGATAGCCAAAACGCAGCCAGCCGTGAGAAGGATACAGCAGGCCCGCAGAGGCCCCTGCGCTGACGGCGCGTTTGGCTTCTTCGGCAGCTACTTCGGTACCTTCAAGCGTGATACCCGCAATGATGGGAATGGCACCGTTCACCGATTCCGCGAACGCTTCAATCACTTTCATCTGCTCGCTCTGAGACATAAAAGTGCCTTCCCCGGCGTGGCCCAATACGGTCAGGCTTTTAACGCCATCGATGCTGGCAAGCCAGGCACCCAGTTTTTTACACGCGGCGTAATCCACGGAACCATCGCGATTGAACGGTGTGACAGGGGCAGGGTTCAGGCCACGTAAATCGATATTAATTTTGGTCATGATGTTCTCTTTTTTAGTGTCATCGGAAAAATGAAAGAACGATTAATAACGTTCTCGGGAACGTTTGCATTTTTGGTTTTTCTGAAGGGACTGTCAAGCGCGATTTGCTATAAGGATTTTCGACTATTGGCAGGTTGCTTGCGGTTTATGTGATTTAAATCAATTGGTTATTTGTTTTTTTCGCGTGCGGAAAATCGTGTGGTTCGTTTGGGATGATGTGATAAATGTGATCTGGCGCAACCGTAGAAGCACGGATGCGCCAGCGTTATTGGTCAATAGTGTGGCGGGGGTGTCTCTTCAGACTGCGAGGCGAGAAGAGAAGGGGACGTCGCTTTCAATTTTTCCACCAACAGGCGCAGGTGCTCACGGATTTTCGCCATTTCCAATTCATGCTGGACGACGGTCTGATTCAACTCATCAATGGTGAGTTCCTGAAAAGCCAGCTTGCTTTCAAGCATTTCAATACGTTGCTCGAGTTGCGTATGGGGCATTGCGATTCCTCTGTATTTTGTCGTATCTCGCCGAATATTCGGAACCTCCGGACATCGACGAGGTCGGAAAATGGGCCTATGAATAATTCAGGGAATTTTATCAAAGGATTGTTGTGTGTGTCGTTGTGTTGTCTTGATACCCACAGTTATAGTAGTCGCGCATTTACGATTAATGTTTCTGGAGCCTGTCGTTCCAGACCGGGAGATGATAGATGAGATCACTATTTAAAGTAACGCTGTTAGCGACGACGATGGCACTGACGCTGAATGCCAACCTGGTGATGGCAGCAGAAGCGGCCAACGCGTCCGATGCGGCCCCAGCGGCAAAATTCAAGAGCGATGAGGATGCCGCCGCTTATGCGCTGGGTGCTTCCTTGGGGCGTTACATGGATAATTCCCTGAAAGAGCAAGAAAAACTGGGCATCACGCTGAATAAAGACCAGTTGATTGCTGGCGTTCAGGACGCGTTCGCTGACAAGAGCAAGCTGAGCGACGAAGAGATTGAGAAGACCCTGCAAGGTTTCGAAACGCGCGTGAAAACCGCAGCAGAAGCGAAAATGAAGCAGGATGCTAAAGAAAGCGCTGAAAAAGGCACTAAATTCCGTGATGCTTTTGCCAAAGAAAAAGGCGTGAAGAAAACGGAATCTGGTCTGCTGTATCAGGTAGAAAAAGAGGGTACGGGCGCAGCGCCGAAAGAGAGCGATACCGTTGTTGTTAACTACATAGGCACGCTGGTTGACGGTAGCGAGTTTGATAACTCTTACAAACGTGGCGAACCGCTCTCCTTCCGTCTTGACGGTGTTATCCCGGGTTGGACTGAAGGGTTGAAGCAGGTTAAAAAAGGCGGGAAAATCAAACTGGTTATTCCACCTGAGTTAGCTTATGGCGAAAATGGCGTTCCGGGCATTCCGGCGAACTCTACGCTGGTGTTTGAAGTGGAACTGCTGGATATCAAGGCAGACGCTGATGCCAAACCGGCCGC
>NZ_JAGFPF010000770.1:0-961 GCF_025962695.1 Candidatus Symbiopectobacterium sp. NZEC135
GGCAGGTGACGCTGCCCGATCTGCGTATTGCATTGCTGTCGGGGGATTGGGTGGAGCCTGACAGCGGTGAACGGCTGCGCACGCTCGCGCCGTCGGCACAGGCATTTGCGTTGGGCGGGGCCACAGAAGCCGCTATCTGGTCCACGATATGGCCAATGTCGTCACCGATACCGGAAGGGTGTCACACGGTTCCCTACGGTTTCCCATTGAGGAATCAACGTTTCCGCGTGGTGGATGCCTTGGGCAATGACACGCCCGACTGGGTGCCCGGTGAGCTGTGGATTGGCGGGTTGGGGGTGGCGCGCGGCTATTGTGCTGATGCGCGCTTGACGGCGCTGCACTTCAACGGCGATTACCCGTGGCGCTGGTATCGTACTGGCGATCGCGGACGCTATCGACCAGACGGGGTGCTGGAATTTTTGGGGCGTATCGACAGTCAGGTTAAGTTACAGGGTCACAGAATTGAATTGGGTGAAATAGAAGCCACTTTGCTGCGTCATCCACAGGTACGTCACGCCGTTGCGGTGGTGCAAGGCGATGGCGCTACGGCAGGGTTGCACGCTTTTGTCCAGATGGATGCCGCTGAAGAAGAGATCAACGCGCTCTTGAGCGCACTGCATCACGAACTGCGTATCACTTTGCCGGGCTATGCGATTCCGGGGGCAATATCCCCGGTGACCACCTGGCCGCTGACCCCCAGCGGAAAAATCGACAGGCGTCAGTTAGCGCTGTCCCCGCCGCACTCAACGTCTCCTCTTCCTGAAAAAATCAGTGAGTTGCAGCATGTGGTCGCTGCGTTGTGGCAACAACTGGTGGAAGGGCCACCGCCATCGGGCACTGATTCCTTCTTCCGTGCGGGCGGTAACTCGCTGCTGGGAACAAAACTGGTGGCTCAGGTGTGTGAAAGATTTTCTATCAACTTGACCATAAAGGAGTTTTTCTCTGACGCAACTTTATCTGG
>NZ_JAGFPF010000771.1:0-960 GCF_025962695.1 Candidatus Symbiopectobacterium sp. NZEC135
GGGTGAGGCCTATGCGACCCGCGTGCACGTTTGCGCCGCGCCGCTGGTGGAAGGAACCATCGCCGCCGCAGTCGTGGCAGCGTCCGGTGGTGATATCCGCCAGGTGATGGCCGAAGCGCATCAGGCCCTGGCGGCGAAATATCACCAACTGAATCAGGATGATAAGCTCATGGCCGCCATCCCGCCCGTTGCCTTGAGGGCCGAGACGCCAGCGTCAGCGCTCACCTTTTCCTGGCGTGTGGCTAACCCGGCGGGCATTCACGCGCGTCCGGCCTCGGCGATTGCCACCTGCCTCAATCGCTACAATGCCGATGTGCAACTGGTGAAAGGTGCACAGACGGTAAACGGCAAAAGTGTGAATAATATTGCGCTATTGGCGATCAAGCGCGGCGATGAAGTCACACTGCACGCGAGCGGTGAGCAGGCGCAGCAGGCGATAGATGCCTTTACCTTGCTGGCGCACGAGCATTTTGGCGATCGTTTGGAAGCGAAGGACGCTGCGTTGGCGCGCCCTGAGCGGCATCCGGTGGGGGAATTGGTAACGGCCACCGTGTGTCGGGTAGACCGGACGTTGCCCGCCGTGGCCCCGCGCGTCAGTCAATCCGCGCAGGCCGAGCTGGCTCAACTGGCGCAGGCGATTGATGCTGCCGTGCAAGACCTGGATGAGCTGTGTGCGTTTACCGCGCAGCGCCTGTCTGATAAGGAAGCCGGGATTTTCCTGGCGCATCGGATGATGCTGGAGGATGGCGAACTGTACGCTGCGGTCGCCGAGCGAATGGGGCAAGCGACGGTGCAGGTTGATGCGCTGTGGCTAACGGTGATTTCCTCGCTGGCACAGGAGTATCAGGGGATTGAAGATACCTACCTGCGTGAACGCTACATCGATATCTATGACGTCGGTCTGCGCGTGTTGCGGCATTTGAACCATCAGCCCGACAGCGTGGTTACGCCCTGTCACAC
>NZ_JAGFPF010000772.1:0-944 GCF_025962695.1 Candidatus Symbiopectobacterium sp. NZEC135
CACCGCCATGTGGAACAGCCAGGGCCCCCGCTCTTCCGGAGCGCGTGGGCGGCGGTGACATAAAATAGCGTCCTTGTCAGGGACCAGTTCGGTTTGTACAAACAGGTTGCTGAAGGCCGGATGGGCCAGATCGCTTGCCATCGGGGCCAGCACCACCTCGGCATAGGTGGTCAGTGCAATGGTGCGCGGGTGACGGCCCCGATGCAGCAGGGTTATCCGGCGCAGTTCGATATCATCTTCCGGTGACACCACGATATGGGTTTTCACGCGCAGGCTATCGGCTTTGCGGGTGAACTCCGCCCCGGCATCGGTAAAAATCACATCGTAGTGGCTGGCTGCATCGCTGTCGGTTTGCCAGGTGGTATTCCACACCTCACCGGTTTGCGGATCGCTGAGATAGCAGTAACTTCCCCAGTTATCGCAGACCATCAGGTGATAGTCATGGTTGGCAAGCAACTGCACCTCAGGGAACAGCGTGTCGGCGTCGTGAAAGCGGCGCGGTTGGTATTGCGCAGGTTTGAGACGACCATCATAGGCATCGAAGTGCCGACGGGGGCTGTAAAGCTCAATGGCCTCAGGAACGCGTTCTTGCAGCAACAGGCGCGCAGATTGAAACGCGGCGCTGGACATAAAACGTTCAACCATTGGCGCACCCAATAACACATAAGAGAGCGCCTGAAAGGCCATGCCCTGATGGTGTGCCATCCACGAACGCACAATGGCATGGCTCTGTCCGTTGGCTAAACGCGACGGGGTGTAATCCAGCGCTTCATAGAAGCCATACTCACCGTGCGCGCCGAGCTTTTTCAAACGAGCGAGATTATCGCAGGCCTTGTCCGGGGCGTTCATCAGCGCCATCAGCGTGGCGTAAGGAGCGATCACCGTATCATCAGCCAACCCGCGACGCAGGCCGAGACCCGGTACACCGAACGCATGATACTGGT
>NZ_JAGFPF010000773.1:0-951 GCF_025962695.1 Candidatus Symbiopectobacterium sp. NZEC135
TAAAAATTCAGAAAGCACTTGGTATTTTATATTTATTTCAGTATTGGATAGTTTTATGTCGATAAGATTAATGCAGTGAGCTAGGTGAGTTATTTTCAACCACAAGGGGGACCGATGAATTACCTATTACACTGCACGCCTGATGAAAATGAAGAGAAGCAGATACTTGATGGCTTATGGAAACATAATGACCATTTTGCACCTGTCGACATTCAACCATTAAGAGTCACGGTTAATGATGCATCAGGTAATATAAAGGGTGGGATAATAGCCAGAACATGGTGGGGCGGATTAGACATTCAATATCTGTGGGTTGCGGCTGAGTATCAAAAAAACGGCGTCGGGCGCGAGTTGATGCTAATGGCAGAGGGGGAAGCGATAAAGAGAGACTGCCATTTTTCTTATGTTGACACCTTCAGTTTTCAGGCCCGCGGGTTTTATATAAAATTGGGTTATTCAGAATATGGCAGTCTGGATGGTTTTTATCTAAAATTTTCAAGGCATTATCTTGTGAAGCCACTTCGCTAATAGAAAATATCACGCCTTCGAAATATATCTTTACGCACGGTATTATTACAGAGCACACTCACTTTTTAATAAATTTGATATCTATAATAGTGCTCAATGACATGCAATTTATGTTGATCCAGGGCGAGTTTTAGCCTTGGCGCTTATTCCTGGGGGTTACCGTTTGGTTACACTCTATTCAACCCCGTACACAGTGGTGGCTAAGAGATACTAGCCACCACTGTGTGAGCTTATGCCGCCAAGGTATGCTGGGCCATGTCTGTCAGAAGTCCAGTGATGAAATCGACACGCTGCGGTCTTTCGCTGAGGTCTTTAATGAATTTCAAACGGGTAGGGCCATCCAAACGATAGACGCGAGGATCGCGCTGTAACAGGCCAATCAGATGCGCAGGATCGACCCGATTATGGGCGCCGAACTCGATA
>NZ_JAGFPF010000774.1:0-950 GCF_025962695.1 Candidatus Symbiopectobacterium sp. NZEC135
GCCATCCAGATAAGCAACCTCGATAGTGTCCGTACCCTGCGCCGAGGTCAGATACCAGGCCTTGGCACTGGCATCATCCAGGCGCGCTTCGGCGATAATTTCTGCGAAGTTCTGGATTGGGTTGATGATCCCGCTGTTGACGTCAGCCCCTTTGACGCTGGCAGACTTGATGGTCTGGCTCGCCAGCGTTTCCTGAGCCACCGGCACCAACATAAAGGCTGGGCGAATATTTAGGGTGCGGCCTTTTTCACCTTTCTCCCCAGTTCCCGGCGCTTTTTGTTTGCGCATCAACTGGCGCGCAGCATCCAGACTAGATACGCTGATGCCGCCCGTAGACAAGTTGTTGTGATCGGCATGGAACAGCGCCTTGTCATCAGACAACTTGGGATTGCTGGTCAGAATGGCGTAAACCAGATCGCCAACCGTCGCCTTAGCAGCACGACCCAGTTTCATCGGGACGTCCGTCAGTTGGTTTAGGTCGTCATTGATGATGGCCTGACGGCTAATGGAGAAGATTTCCCCGTAGGTGGCCAGCGCAATAGGTTCGCCGCGATCGCTGGTTGTCACATACTTGTACTCGGCCCCCTCACGCACCTGACGCAAAGAGGGGAAGCCCCCCAGACCGACACGATGTGCCGTTTTAAAGTCGGCCAGTTGACCGCGTTTGGTCCACTGGGTAAACGTTTCCTCGGCTTCTCCCCAGCCCTGCAACAAGGCCTTGGCCGATACATCCAGCAGGATGTTGCCAAAGTCAGAACTGGTATGCGTGAATGCCAGGCCGACCATCTGCATCGGGTTATAGGAGGCCACACCGATACCACGTTCAGTCAGCGACATACGAGCATATTCACGCAGCGTCATCCCGTTGTAGACGTTGCTGTTATCGCGCTGGTCATACCCGGCACGCGCCATCAGTGCCTGGCGGATACCATCACCAACAAAATTACCGT
>NZ_JAGFPF010000775.1:0-949 GCF_025962695.1 Candidatus Symbiopectobacterium sp. NZEC135
ATCTCTTGCCAGGCTACACGTGTTTCTTCTGTACCAGGTCCCCGGCCTACGCCGAGGACGACGACGGGATATTACAGCGTTGAGACCGCCGCTTTTGCGCCTTTCTCACTCAGCAGCAGGTACGCTTTGGTGACGCGGCGTACAAACTCTTCGTTGTTCGCCAGATCATCACCAAAGATAGCCGTCAATCCTAACAGGCCCTGCACGCGTGCTGCACCGTCTTGCGTGGCATCGACGATAGCACGCAGTTGTGCTGCCATTGGGTCACGCACGTCGATGGTTTGACCCGCGTCATCCACGCCGCCCACATAGCGCATCCAACCGGCGATACCCAGCGTCAGGCAACTGTAATCGCTGCCGTTTTGCAGGTGCCAGCGCACGGATTCCACCATACGCTGCGGCAGCTTCTGTGTGCCGTCCATGGCGATTTGCCAGGTGCGGTGTTTCAGCGCCGGGTTGGTGAAACGGGCAATCAACTGTGCGGCATAGCCCGGTAAATCCTCGTTAACGTGCAGCGTCGGTGCCTGTTCTTCCAACATCAAGCGCTGAGTGGCACGACGATAATGGGCATCCGCCATACAGTCGTTAATGTGTTCGTAACCGGCCAGATAGCCCAGATAGGCCAGGAAGGAGTGGCTGCCGTTCAGCATGCGCAGTTTCATCTCTTCGAACGGCAGAACGTCATTCACCAGCTGTGCACCGGCCCCTTCCCACTGTGGGCGCCCCGCCACAAAGTTGTCTTCCACTACCCATTGAATAAAGGGTTCGCAGGCGATGCCTACCGGATCGGCGACGCCGATAGCCTGTTCCACTTCAGCCAGCGTTTCCGGCGTAGCGGCAGGCACGATGCGGTCCACCATAGTGTTGGGGAAGGTGACATTGGCTGCGATCCACTCCGCAAGCTCAGCGCTGCGCAGACGAGCCAGCTCCAGTACCGCACGTTTCACCA
>NZ_JAGFPF010000776.1:0-948 GCF_025962695.1 Candidatus Symbiopectobacterium sp. NZEC135
ATGGTGTCACGGTTGCTTGAAATATGCTCGTTGTACAGCCGGAAGTTGACATCGGTGGCACTGTAGCTGATGCCAAACACTCCGCCGGTGTCGGTACTGTAATCGGTGGTGAAATTGGTCAGTGTCAGGTTTTGGATCGCCAAGGTGATGGATCCGGTAACGATTTGAAAACCGGAATAGCCGCCACCGTTCAGGGTGAAACTTTGGCCGTCAATCAGCACGCTGTCGGTCGGCGACAGAATGGAACTGGCGAGGGTTACGTCGGTCTGGAACACGATACGATCGATACCCACCGTGTTATTCGCCCAATACAAGGCTTCACGCAGACTAAGCCCGCCGCCGTCATTGGCATCCTGTTGTACCGAACTGCCAAAAGTTGCATCGTCGCCGGTATCATCGCCGGCGGTGACATACAAGGCACTGTTGCTGGCAAGCACGTTCACGTTTGAGGCCAGGTTGAGTGCTGTGCTGTTGTTGCTGCCGCCGTTGTCGCTGACGGCGCTCAGGGTGACAGCACGGGTAGCCGCGGTGGCGCTGGCGCTGCTATTGCCATAGCGCAAGCCATCTACCAACCCGGCGATCTCACTGTTACTGGCGCTCATGCCGCTTAATTGCAGCGTGACGGTGTTACCGGAGCGTATCACGCTGTAGTTGCCGATACCGGTCAGAGTGCCGCTGCTGTTGGCGCTCAGATTGATATTGTTGCCGCCAACGTTGATAAATTCACCGCTGTCGGTGACATTGGAAACGGTCAAGGTCAGCGAACTGAAGGTCTGGCCGCTGTCGTTGGTATTGGCTAGCACGCCGCTGAACAGATCAACTGAGCCCGCCATCCCGCCGATAAACACCGGGTTGCTGCCGGTGGCACTCAATGTCGGCGCATGGCCTGCGCTGGCCGTGGTGGCATCCACCTTGACCACACTGGCCGTATTATTACCCGCGCTGTCC
>NZ_JAGFPF010000777.1:0-947 GCF_025962695.1 Candidatus Symbiopectobacterium sp. NZEC135
CTGCTACAGCATAGCCAGCCGACGCACGCCGTCGCGGTGTTTGATGATGAACAGCGCGCCGACAGTTGGCGGCACCAGTTACTGCCGGACTACAAAGCGGGCCGCCCGCCCATGCCAGAGAATCTGGCGCTGGAACTGTCGCACATACGGCAAGCGCTGGAAACGATGGGCATTGTCTGCTGGCATACGCCAGGCAATGAAGCCGATGATTTGGCGGCAACGCTCGCCACCAAAGTCGCCCAGGCTGGCCATCAGGCGACAATTGTCTCGACCGACAAGGGCTACTGCCAACTGCTGGCGCCAACTATCCAGATTCGCGATTATTTTCAAAAGCGCTGGCTGGATGTGCCTTTTATCGCCCAGGAGTTTGGCGTTTCACCACAGCAACTGCCTGATTTCTGGGGGCTGGCAGGCATCAGCAGCAGCAAAATACCCGGTGTAGTGGGCATTGGCCCCAAAAGCGCCAGTCAACTGCTTGCCCAAGCGGGAACGTTGGAGCAGATTTATCAGCAGTTGGATGCCGTACCGGAAAAATGGCGGCACAAGCTGGAATCACAGCGTGAGATGGCCTTTGCGAGTCGTCAGGTGGCAACGTTACGCACGGATTTGGCACTGGAAGGGAATTTACAGCAGTTACGGCTGACAGCGGGGAAATAAACACGCCATTCTTCTCGAACGACGCATGAGGTTGGTGACAAACCTACTAGAACAGTCATTCCCGCCACCCTCCGTCATTCCCGCGAATGCGGGAATCTCTGGCCGGTAAAACACGTTTCTTCTGGCAGAGATCCCCGGCTTTCGCCGAGGATGACGAATATAAAAATTAACGCTCGTCGCGCCGTCCCGGCACCGCGCCCCATATGCGCCGCGCGTGTACCGTCACTTCCTCGCGATCGTGATACAACTGGCGAGCAAGGGTCTCAAAATTAATGCCATGCTCACTCAAG
>NZ_JAGFPF010000778.1:0-946 GCF_025962695.1 Candidatus Symbiopectobacterium sp. NZEC135
GATACCTGACGGATAATCTCCATGGTTTGGCGCATTGCGGCACTTTTTCCGACCATATTTTCAAACCCGAACGGGCGCGGAGCAGCGGCACAGACAGGAGCGCGCTCGGCAGGGCTTGGCGCTTCCGCCCCCGGACGCGCAGGCTGCATCAGGCGCACCGTTTGCGCCACCATATTGGCGACCGTTTCCAGAAAGCGCGTGCAGGCCGGAAGCCGTTCTTCATAACGCGCCATCGGTTGGGCCGCCAATACCCCGATGGGTTGGGTCTCCACGCCAAACAGGGGAACCGCAATAAACGGCAGGTTGTAGTCGTACAAGCCAAGACGATCGAGAAAGCGTTGGTCATCAGCCACTCTCGGCAACACCAGCGGTTGGTGCTGAGACAATACGGTGCCCACTAAGCCTTCGCCGGGCCGATAGCGCACCTGACTGCCGCTGGCAATTAACTGCTCATCTGCCTGGTGCAGCGCTTCCACCGCCAGCACCCCGCGCTGGGTATCATAAAGGCAGATCATGCCATGTTGCATAAAGGCATCGTCATGCAATATTCGCAGCACGGATTGCAGCGCCTCACGGACATTGGTTGAGCGGCTCAAGGCGCTGCTAAGACGTTGTATCGCGGTAAATTGCTGTGAAAGATCGAAACGCCACACCACAGTGCCGGTATCAGGTACGCGAGTCATTTTGCACCTCCAGTCAAAACCGCAGAGAGGGGAAAGCGGAGCGTAAGGCACGTACCGCCTGCCGGACGCGATGTCAGATCGATAGCGCCTTGATGATGCGCCACCAGCGTTTGTATCAAGCGTAGCTCCATACCTTTGCCCGGTGTGCTGATGGTTGCTGCTGCCGCAGCGGCATAGCGCACCTGCATCAAGGGGACGTTGTCTTCAATGTAGAGTGATAGCCAGCCGCCTTCTTCCCGGGCGTAGATCTGTACCGCCAGTGA
>NZ_JAGFPF010000779.1:0-945 GCF_025962695.1 Candidatus Symbiopectobacterium sp. NZEC135
GGGAGGCGCACTGTTCGTTGGCCCCACGCCCGTGGCTCCCCCCGGGACCGGTGCATTGCTTGCACCGCTATTGCTATTGTCGGCAGCAGGCTCGTCGGGTTTAGTGTTCTCCGCGGGCAAATTTTGCAAAGTTTCCGCTTTATCGATATCAATCGCACGGCTTTCGCTATTTTCTTGCTCAATGGCGCGTTGCGCATCACGGTTTAGCACCATTAAGCTGATGCGGCGGTTGATGGCGTCATTTTTATTGGTGGCCTGTTTCAAACTCATGGTATCCGCCATGCCCACCACCCGCAGCACCTTGCCGTCAGAAAGGCCGCCGGCAATCAGCTCGCGCCGGGATGAGTTCGCGCGATCGGCGGACAGCTCCCAGTTACTGTAGCCACGTTGCCCCTGCGCGTATTGCACGTCATCGGTATGACCTGACAGGCTGATTTTATTGGGGATATCATTAAGAATGGGGGCTATGGCACGCAGGATATGACTCATATAGGATTCAACCTGCGCACTGCCGGTTTTGAACATGGGGCGATTTTGGCTATCAATAATCTGGATGCGTAGCCCTTCATCGACCATTTCAATCAGCAGGTGCGGGCGCAGCGCTCTGAGGCGCGGGTCAGATTCGATCAACTGTTCCAACTGCTCGCGCAATTTATTCAAGCGAATATCGTCGAGCCTGTCGCGCTGATTGGCTTCGGGAGGCATCTCAGGTTCACGTTTGACGACGCCTTCCTGCTGGGTGTAATCATTCCCCCCGCCAGGGATCGGGCTGCTGTCTTCACTGACGCGAGAGCCTGAGGTTAACGCGACTTTGAGTGGCGTTCGAAAATACTCGGCGATCTGCGTCAATTGTGATGGGCTGGCAATGGCGATAAGCCACATCACCAAAAACAGCGCCATCATGGCAGTCATAAAGTCAGCATAAGCTATCTTCCACGAGCCGCC
>NZ_JAGFPF010000077.1:0-13443 GCF_025962695.1 Candidatus Symbiopectobacterium sp. NZEC135
CTGCTGACCAACCTGCAACTGACGCGCATGGATAACCCGGCGACAGACTGGTATACCCAGGTGTACGGCGGTTATCTGGAAATGATGTACGCAGGCGTTGGTTCAGAAGTGCTGTACCGTCCCTTTGGCGAGCGCTGGGCACTGGGGCTGGATGTCAACTACGTCAAGCAGCGTGACTGGAATGACATCATGCGTACGGCGGATTATGACGTCGTCACCGGGCACCTTACGGCTTACTGGGAAATGCCTTACGTTGAAGGGTCCTTTGCGAAAATCAGCGTTGGGCGCTATCTGGCCGGAGACTACGGTGTAACGGTCGATCTGTCCCGTCGTTTTGACAGTGGCATCACCGCCGGGGTGTTTGCGACCAAAACCGATGTCAGCAGCAAAGACTACGGCGAAGGCAGCTTCACCAAGGGGTTCTATATCTCCATTCCGTTCGATCTGATGTTTACCGAACCGACAGTGAAACGTGGTGCCGTTGGTTGGGTGCCGCTGACGCGTGATGGTGGTCAGATGTTGCAACGGCGTAACGGCCTCTACGGCGTGGCGGGTGAAATCCGCTAACAACAATACGTTGCAGGCATCAACGTGCGGCCTTACTCCTTGAGAGTAAGGCCGCATTGTTTCGTCTGAAGCCAGAATATTGTCGGGTTGCTATGGACGTTTTGTGAGTTTCAGGTAACGATATAATGAGTAGATTTACTGTGTGAATGTGTAGTGAATCGCATGATTTAGGTCATACTACACATCTTTTGAGATCAAGGAATGGGAGAGGCGTCATGTCTGTTAAATCGCCTACATTATTGACAGTGGACTCTCGTCTTTCCGGGATACGCTTTTCCAAGCGGGTCTTCCTGCCCCGCATTACCGGTACGCTGTTGTGCTCCCTCTTTATTACTTCCGTGTTGGTGACGAAAACCATTCCATTCTGGGTGTGGGCACTCCTTTTCCTCAATGTGTTCGTATGGCCCTACTTGGCCTATTACCTGTCTACGCGCTCCGCAGACCCTATGCGTTTTGAACGGGGAAATTTGCTGGCGGATGTGGTTTACGGTGGGTTCTGGATTGGCATGATGGGGCTCAACGTGTTGCCCAGCGCCATTATCATCGCTATGGTCGGCATGAATTGCATGGCGGGGGGCGGCATCCGCCTGTTTATTCAGGGCGTCAGTTTACAACTGCTCAGCGCCGCCTTGGTTGCAGGTCTCAACGCGCACCGCATCGATTTAGTGACCACGCCTGCTCAGATGTACGCCTGTTTGCCTATGTTGCTCGTCTATCCTATGGCTTTGGGCTACGTGACGTATGTGACGGCGACCAAGCTGGCTGAACACAAGCGCAGACTCATGCTGATGAGTACCCACGATGGCATGACCAACGTCTATAACCGTCATCATTGGGAGCAGTTGTTGCACAACGAATATGAAATCTGTCGCCATATTGATGAACCTTCGACATTGGCCCTGATTGACATCGATCATTTCAAAACCATCAATGACAGTTTCGGTCATCATGTGGGGGATGAAGCGATTCTGTTTTTGACGGAAGAACTGCGCAACGGCTTGCGAGCGACCGATGTGATTGGTCGCTTCGGTGGCGATGAGTTTGCGGTGATTTTGCCTGAAGCGCGTGCCACAGATACGGTTGAGATCATTAACCGTATCCGTAAGCGTCTGGCCGCCAAGCGCTTAACGCAAACGCCACAGTTAGGGATTCGTATCAGCGTTGGGGTGGCTGAATATCGGCCCACCATGAGCCAGTATCACGATTGGCTTAAAGCGGCGGACATCGCCTTGTATATGGCGAAAAATAAAGGCCGTGGGCGCACTGAAGTGGCCTAACGTCTCACTTTCATGGTCAACAAAGGTATTTACTACGGCAGTGGGTTCAGTCGATGGTTGACGTTGAACTCAATGACTTTGTTGACGATTTCTCCCAGCGGTTTTCCCTCATCAATCATCGTGTGGATATCTGAGGTTAATGCTCGGAAATTTTCTACGTTTACCGTTTGCCTTTTTTGACCGACCTTCTGACTGATGGCGTAAATAGCGGCTTTTACGGCATAAACTCTCGGGGTATTTTCATAGGAATTCGCCAGATGTTGGTTTACTTCACGTCGTAAGGTGACCGCTGGGGAGGGGGGCGTTTGTTCTGTTGACGAACAACCGTCTAAAAAGTGCCGTATCTTCTTTACCCGTTCAAGCGCATCGCCAAGATATTGATACTTGTCTTCACGAATACGTTGCTGATGCGAGCATGCACGGCTGTGGGGATACGCCTTGAAACGGGTCAGTGACTCAAGATGGGTGTTTGGTGCCGCCTTTTTTATCCTGAGCAGTGTTTCTGCAAAGGCGATGTGCTTGGAGGATTTTGTTTTGTCTGCAAGTTTGACAGCAGAGGTCAAACTGTGGGTAAAACGTGCTCTACAGGAAAGCAGCAGTGTGGATGTTGCAATAGTGCTTATCATGATATTTTTTTGTAATTACCTTGGTGGTGAGGTGTTAAAACTGTAGTGCATCACTACTAAGACTTTCTTCTATATTCCGTCTCCTGTGCAACGTCGCTGTTCCACCGCCGTATTGGCAAGCGGTTATCTGCAAATTGGCCTAAAATGTTTTATGTTTGAAGCAAATACAACCATTCTTTCATGAATGAGTTATTAATAGCCTGCTACTTATTTTTTTATACGTTAATAAGAAAAAATAAAATGCAGTGTTGCAATTGCTACATTTTTGATTTTAAATGTAGCAACTGATTCTTTAAGGGGGCAGTATGGAGTTCACCGCTTTATTGAGGGAACGTTTTTCGCGCTTGACCCCGTCACAGCAGATGATTGCTCGCTACATCGAACGCAACAAAGATCGCGTAGCATTCATGACGGCCCGCCAGTTGGCCGCTGTGATGAATATCAGTGATGCTGCCATTGTGCGCTTTTCACGTGCAGTGGGGTATGAGGGCTATGCCCACATGAAAGAATCATTGGGGGATGCTTTGATTGAGCGCACTGGCGCCAGCGGCATCTTACATCGCGAACCCGCGCTGCCCAGTGAAAAAGAATTGAAAGAGAGCGTGTTTGCTAACGCCAACCAGCTCTTGAAAGCCACGGCAGAACTGAATGAAGACCGCATTGTTTCAGCTGTCGCTGGGCGTATCGCCGCCGCAAGGCGTATTTGGGTAAGTGGTAACGGAACGACGTATTCCATGGTCTCCTACCTGGCGATGCAACTGAATCATTTCCTCGGTAATACCGAGGTGTTCAATATCGGTCACGGTGATGTGGCAGATCGCATATTGCAAGTGAATGAGCAGGATGTGTTTATTGGTATTGGGTGGGAGCGTTACATCCCCTATACCATTGATTTGATGAGCCTTGCCCGGCAACGGGGAGCCTATGTCGTCGCGATGACAGACCGAGCCAGCTCTCCTTTAGCCAATGAAGCTGATGAAATGTTGTATATCGTGCGCAGTTCATCAGCTGTGGCATGGTGGTCGAAAGTGAGTCCGATGATCGTCGCCGATTGGCTGATGGCGCAGGTAATCACGAAAGATGAGGAGAAAATCAAAGCGAATTTAAAACGTTCCGATGATGCCTGGCGTCTTCTGGGTCATTGGAAAAATGCCAACACCAGGGAATTATTTAACAATAATAAATAGATATAATTATAAAGCAGTAATTATAAAGCAGTAAAATAATAAGCAGTAAAACAGCGGTGGTTATTGCCACCGCTGTAACATTATAAAGAAATACCTTCGCGCCTTCGTTTCATTATTTGACTAATCAATGTGTTGCTGGAACACCATTTTTGTTTAATCCTCGTTTTGATTAAACCGTGTCTTATGTTGCTGACATCAGAGAAAAGTAGTTTCTTACCGTTTGTTTCTCAAAGGAAAACATATGAACAAAGGAAACGAAAAGCAACAGGGTTTCATGCCGTCAAGTGTTGATGAAGGGGTTAATGCCGATCGTCGTCGCTTAATAAAACAAACATCGATTATTGGTGCAGGGGCTCTGCTCGGTGCCTTCGCGCCTGCGGTTTTTGCCGCACCCAGCAAAGAAGTGATTGTGCGCGGAATTGGCGGAAGCTATCAGGAAGCGCTGGAAAAGGCGGTCTATAAACCTTTTACGGAATTGACCGGTATTAAAGTGATCATACAGCCTTCTACTGCCGCACAAATCATGGCAATGATCAAAGCAGGTCGTGTGACACTTGATGTGTTGGATATCGGCGATGTGACGCAAACCAACCTCAATGCGGCCGGGGCGTTGATGCCAATCAACTACGCGGGCATGAAGTTTACCAATCCCGACGATATCTTCCCCGAAGTACGCCGCCCCAATATGGTCGGTAACCTGTTCTTCTCCACCGTGATGGTTTACAACACGGATGTCTTCCGGGATGGCAATCACCCGCGTACCTGGGCAGAATTTTGGGATGCGGAACGTTTCCCCGGTGCACGTACCTTAACGGATCTGCGCACCAGTTCTACTGAGCTGGAATTCGCCTTACTTGCCGATGGTGTAGACATGAAAGACATCTACCCCATTGACATCAAGCGTGCGTTTGCGTCTCTGAGCCGTATCAAACCCCATGTCGTGAAATGGTGGGATACGGGTGCGCTGTCCGTACAATTGATGGAGCGCAAAGAGGCGGTGTTGGGCGCACTGTGGAACGGTCGTGCACAAGCGCTGATCGATCAGGGCGCACCGTTAGCCATTGAGTGGAACCAGATCAAACAGCAGTTGCAGTATTGGAGCGTGCTGAAAGGGTCGCCGAACCCGGAGAATGCGCAGTTGCTGATTGATTTTGCGTTACAGCCCGAGGTTCAGGCGAAAATAACCCAGTTTATTGCTTATGGTCCCACCAATAAAAAAGCCTTCCAGTTTGTTCGCCCGGAGGATCTGGTGAAACTGCCTTCCAACCCTGAGTATTACTCGCGCTCGTTTGTGCAAAATGCGCAGTGGTGGACAGATAACATTGAGGAAGTGGGCAAAATCTGGCAACCATGGATCTTGGGTCAGGGGTAATGAAAACGGATTCAACATACCACAGCTCCCGGCGTCAGCCGGGAGCTGCACTTCGCCTTGAAGGGCTGACCCGGCGCTACGAACAGGCTGCCGTTGTCGATAATCTGGATTTAGCGATCGCGCCCGGCGAGTTTGTGACGCTGCTCGGTGCCAGCGGTTCAGGGAAAACCACCACGCTGATGATGGTCGCGGGCTTTACCGAACCCAGCCAAGGGCGCGTGCTGATTAACGATCGGGATATTACGCATCTGCCCCCGGCAAAACGTGACCTTGGCGTGGTGTTTCAGCATTACACGCTGTTTCCGCACCTCTCGGTGGCGGATAACCTGTCGTTTCCGCTGGAAATGCGCGGCGTGGCGCGTCGTGATATCAAGCAGAAAGTGGCAGATGCGCTGGCGTTGATCCAGCTCGATGATAAGGGGCACCGTTTGCCGCGAGAGCTGTCCGGTGGGCAGCAGCAGCGCGTTGCGCTGGCGCGTGCGTTGATCTTTTCTCCAGCGGCACTATTGATGGACGAGCCGCTGGGCGCTCTGGATAAAAAGCTGCGTGAACACATGCAGTTAGAAATAAAACGGTTGCATGTGGCTTCCGGCTCTACGGTGGTGTTTGTCACCCACGATCAGGAAGAAGCGTTGACCTTGTCCGATCGTATTGCTGTGATGCAACAGGGGCAGATTGCCCAGATTGATACCCCGCACGATCTCTATACCAAACCAAAGAATCGCTGGGTGGCTGAGTTTATTGGCCAATCCAATTTTATTGACGGTCAGGTGATCGCTATTCAGCAACAAGGCTACGATGTGCGCCTGTCAAGCGGTGAAACGGTGCGTGGTAAGGGTGTGGCACATCTTGGGGTAGGGCAGTCTGTCTTCGCGGTGCTGCGGCCAGAACATATTCGTATTGGGCTGCCGGGGGATTCATCAGCGCATTTGCCGATTAGCGCTACCATTGCTGAAATGCTCTACCTGGGGCATACGCTTAAATTAACGCTGGTGCTGAGTGATGGCGCAACGTTATTAGCACAGTTGCAGAACTCGGCGCTGGAGGGAACCCTGCGGCCGGGCGCCAGCGTGCGTATCGGGTGGGCACCGGAAAGTCTCTGGTTTATTCCCGCCGAGGCTCAGCAATGAGCGGGCGTGACGATAGGCGCGTGAGTCGCTGGAAACCGTGGCTATTGCTGGCACCAACGCTGCTGGCGCTGACGATTTTTTTGCTGATCCCGCTGGCGAAAATGCTCGGTTACAGCCTGTTCGATCCGGGGCTTACCAGCAAGCACTTTGCGCGCATTGTGCAGGAACCGGTCTGGCTGCAAGTGTTGTGGATCACGCTGCGTACCTCGCTGCTAGTCACGCTGGCGACGCTGCTATTGGGTTATCCTGTTGCCTGGGTGTTGTGCAAACTGCCTACGCGATTAGCCAGTATTGCGATTGTCATCATCATTATTCCCCATTTTACCAGCGTGTTGGTGCGCACTTATGCCTGGATGGTGCTGTTGGGTAGCGATGGGTTTGTCAATCAGGTGCTGCGGGCGATGGGGCTTATCGATACGCCGCTCAAACTGATGTATACCCCGCTCGGTGTGTTAATCGGTATGACCTATATCTTGCTGCCTTACATGGTTCTGGCGCTTTACAGCGTGATGCGCGGCATCGATCCGCAACTGCTGCGGGTGGCGTATAGCCTTGGCGCTTCGCGTTTTCGGGCTTTTTGGCGTATCTTTTTGCCACTGTCGTTGCCTGGCGTTGCCTCAGGCAGCCTGCTGGTATTTATTTTATCTATTGGCTTTTTTGTGACACCAGCGCTGATGGGCAGTCCGCGCGATACCATGATCGCCATGGTTATCGAAAATCAGTTGGAAGTTTATTTCAACTGGGGCTTCGCGTCGGCGCTGTCTGCGTTGCTGCTGCTGTGCACCTTATTGCTGTTTTGGGTCTATGTTCGGGTCGTGGGATTGGAACGACTCTTTGAGGCGAAAGGATGAACGGAAACCGCCCCGGCTGGCTGCCGCTGCTGATCACGCTGTTGACCCTCGTTTTTTTGTTGGTCCCGATTGCGATGATCTTTCCCTTGGCGTTCAGTGCCAATAGCTATTTGTCGTTTCCCCCACAGGGATTCTCCCTGAAGTGGATGCGCGCGATTTTGCAGGATTCGCAGTGGCTACAGGCTATCGGCCTGTCGTTTACCATTGCGTTAATGTCCACCTTGTTAGCCATGGTACTGGCGCTGTTTGCTGCTCTTGCATTGGTGCGCTGTCGTTTTGTCGGCAAAAGTCTGGTGTATGCGCTGATCGTGTTGCCGATGATTGTGCCCAACGTGATTGTGGCGTTGACGCTGTTCTTCTTCTTCTCCGAGTTGGCGCTGTTTAACAGCTTTACCCGTATTGTTATCGGGCATGCTTTGATTGCGCTGCCTATTGCCACCATTATTTTGTCTTCGACGCTGCAAGGCATGGATTATCGCTTGGAGCAGGCGGCAATGAGCCTGGGGGCCAGCCACTTTAACGTGTTACGACGCATCACGCTGCCGCTTGCCGCACCGGGGATGTTCTCGGCAGCGATTTTCTCATTTCTCAGTTCGTTTGATGAACTGCTTATTGCGCTGTTTCTTTCCGACCATGGCAGCCAAACGCTGTCAGTGCGGATTTGGAACACGGTACAGTTTCAGCTCGATCCTTCTATTGCGGCCGTCAGCGTGCTGTCGATCGGCGTGACAATAGTGACCCTGGGGATTACGAGTGTGGTGAATAGAAAAAAAACGACATCAGGTAACCGTTATGAATGAAAGTTGGCTTTTCCCACTCCACGAATATCAGCAACGCGTCGCAACGATCCGCGCTCATATGCAAGAAAGGGATATATCCCTGTTGCTGATTGACCAGACTGAATTCCTGTTTTATCTCACGGGATTCGGTATTTCCGAAAACATGTACCGCGCCTGTCTGCTGCCGTTGACGGGTGACCCGGTGATGGTATTCCGCGCCATGGACGAGCGTGCGTTCAGCGAAAACAGCTGGATCACTGACACCGTGACCTTCCATGACTGGCAAGATCCGTTAGCTGTGCTGGCTGATACGGTGCGCGCTCGCGGCTGGGAAAGCGCAACGCTCGGCATCGATTTCGATTCTTACTGCATGACCATC
The DNA here is from genome assembly GCF_025962695.1 of Candidatus Symbiopectobacterium sp. NZEC135. Lineage (NCBI taxonomy): Bacteria > Pseudomonadati > Pseudomonadota > Gammaproteobacteria > Enterobacterales > Enterobacteriaceae > Symbiopectobacterium > Candidatus Symbiopectobacterium sp. NZEC135. Next base: position 8,169 of record NZ_JAGFPF010000077.1, read on the forward strand.
AACCGCTTCCAGCGCTTGCAGGCGATGTTGCCACAGATTCAGGTAAAAGATTTCTCCGGTGTGCTTAAACAATTGCGCACCCGCAAAATTCCGCAGGAAATCGAGTGCATCAAACAGTCGGCGGCGGCAAACGATCAGGCGATCCGTGAAGTGGTTGCCGAAATGGGCGTGGGTAAGACGGAGCGCCAGGCCGCAGAGATTATCCACCGCGTCCTGATTCGCCATGGGATGGATTCCAACCGCTGTGGCATTGTCACGACCGGCGGTGGCAACAGTTTTCTGCATGCCAACATGCAGGAACGGCCGTTGGAGCAGGGCGATATCCTGCATCTTGAAGTGGTTTCCTTCAAACGAGGCTACAGCTCCAAGATCATGCGCTCGGTGATTATCGGTACAGCGTCCGCTGCACAGCAAGAGATTGCTCAGCAACTGATTGCCATCCAGGATAAGCAACTGGCGGCCATGAAGCCCGGCGCAGTGGCGAAAGATATCGATGCGCTGGCACGTAATGCTGTACTGAAAGCAGGGCTGCGTCAGGATTACGCCAGCATTACCGGTTATACGCTCGGTTATTATCCGAAGACGACGCCGCGCACCAGCGATTTTAGCCACGTATTTTTGCCCACGTCCGAGTGGTTGCTGGAAGCGGGCATGGTGTTTCACATGTATCTGTATGCAGCGGGCCTCGCCATCAGCGAAACGGTGCTGGTGACGGAAAATGGCTGCGAGCGGTTGACGAAGATCCCGCGCCAGTTGTTCACAACAGCATAACGCGGGCCACCTGTCATTTTCGTGCGATCAAGACGGTCAGTGGCGACATCGGAAACGGTTGATGTCGCCGTGTTTCTACACGGCTGAAACCCGCATCGCACAGTGACGATGCTAATTCCCCTTCGCGTGTTACCCGACGTCCGCGCAGCATTAACGGCAGGTAGAAGGGCAATACCGATGCGGCATCCTCTTGGTTGGACGCTATTTCTGCATGCACGGCAACCAGCACACCGCCCGGCGTCAATGCGTTGAACAGTTGCGTTAGGCTGGTGGTGATATCCTCGACAAAGTGCAGAAAAGAAGAACACCAGATGATATCGGCATAGCCTGTGGCAAACGGTTGTGCAGAAAAATCCCCGCTGGCTGTGCTTAAACGCGGGTGCAGGCCGGCGGCAATGATATTCTCTTGCGCCACTGCGACGGTTTGTGGCAAATCGAACACCACCCCTTGCAGCGTGGGATGGCGCTGTGTCAGGCCGATGGCGATCATGCCTGGGCCACCGCCCACATCCAGCAGCGTTTTAGCCTGCGGGAACTCTGGCAATGCGCCCACGATGTCACAGGCGCGATCGACCGTCAGCGCGCGCTGCTCCTGCGCAATCTGTTTTTGCGCCGCCTGCGCCCAACCGGCATCCATGCGAGCAGCGGGGGGCGGCGTGCCGGGTTTTTGCTGCATAAGTGCCGCGAGCTGCTGTCCAACATCACGCAGCGATTGATGGCGGAAACACCAGCTATCGCCAATATAACGCTCGCCGGTTTGACACAGATAGGGTTGCATCTCCGCGCTGGTTTGATAGCCTGCTGCGTCGCGCGTCAGCAGTTTCATGCTCCACAGCAATTCCAATAGCGTTGCGGCTTGTTGTGGCTCCCAGTGCTGGCATAGCGCGAACTGCTCAACCGTTGAAGGCTTCGCCAGTTGATCAAACAGCGCGCTATCCAGAGCGAGTCGGACCGCCTCTGTTTTGATGTTGGTGGCGGTCAGTGTCCATAAATCGGTCAACGTGGCGGGGAACATAGTGGCTCCTTGCAGGCTGTGTTGCGGCGTTAATCACGTCGCATGGGTTAACGTGGGCGTTGCCGCGGGGGATAGCCTTATGTTATCTATAAATGAGAATTATTATTGTCTTTGTTTGTCTGCGTGACGGCGGTTTTTCTCTGAGGATGGGAGGAGAGAGAGAGAATGGGAGAAGGGCGAAGTTCACCAACGCAGCGTGTGATACCGCGTATGGTATTGCGCGAGGGCAACCGTCGTCAGCTACCGGATCAGTTTGGTCAGTGCTGGTCACAATCGGATGCGCTTGCTGACGGATTGACACTGGTAACCTCCTCCTATCAGCCGCTAAAACCGCTGGTGGAGGAAGCAGAAACCGCGCATTCTCAGCCCGTGCTGGTGATGACCTTTGGTTTGAACGGCGAGTCGAACTACAGTGAAAAGCGGGGTGCCAGCATGACGTTCCGCCAACAGCATGTGACCATCGCCAGTTTTCATCACAGTCTGGGTGAGCGCTATTATCCAGAACGACAAAAAGTGGACCAATTGCGCCTGTTGGTGAGTGAATCGATGCTGGAGCGCTATATTGGCGGTGCGGCAACAGAGCGGCTGTTTGGTGATTATCGGCTGCGGCAGCATGCCTACAATAGGGTGACACCTGTCGCACAACAGCACCTGCATGCATTACAACAGGCACAGGGCGATATGCTCTCTATGCATATTCATGCCCTGAATTTGCTGGCTGCGCACCGCTATTTGTTTGAGGAGACGCGGGAAGCGGCTCGCTTACACCCTCAGGATGTGGTGGCGGTGGAGCGTGCCCGCGATTGGATGGTGGCGCACCTGAATGAAACCCTCTCTCTTGGCGCGCTGGCGCTGGCGGTCGGGCTAAGTGAATACAAGCTCAAGCTGGCGTTTCATCGCCATTTCAATACCACGCCGGGGCAGATGTTGTTGCAATTGCGCATGGAAGAGGCGCACCGTTTGTTGGAGCACGGTTTACAGGTTGCGCAAGTTGCCTGGCGGGTGGGATATCGTCACGCTAACAACTTTAGCGTAGCGTTCTGGCGTTACTATGGGCGTTACCCGAAATCCATCTAACACGGTGTGGCTGCCGTGGCAGTCTGACTGTCACGGCAGTGGGGATTCTGGCGCATTCTTCTTAGGTGGGTATCAACTCAGAAATTCAACTTCGCCACCAACCAGGTGGTACATGCTGCCGACGATCTTGATTTTGCCCTCTTGTTCCAGTTTTTTCAGAATCGGACTGTGTTCACGAATGTGTTCGACGGTGAGCGCCACATTGGTTTTCGCTACCGCATCGACAAACGCCATGTTTTTGCCCGTGCGGTCGCCTTCATAGGCGGTTTTCTCGACGGCGGGTTTAATTTTGTTCAGCAGCCCGGTCAGGTTGCCCAACTCAACATTGTCTATCGCGCCGGCTACGGCACCGCACGCGGTATGCCCCATCACCAGCACCACTTTGGCACCCGCCGCCGCACACGCGAACTCCATACTGCCCAGGATGTCTTCATTTTGCACGTTGCCTGCCACGCGCGCGTTAAACGTCTCGCCAATGCCCGTATCCAGTAAAATTTCAGCGGGTGCGCGCGAGTCGATGCAGCTTAAAATCACCGCTGCGGGGAACTGCCCCTCTTGGCTGCTGATTTTTTGCGCCACGAAGTCATGCTGCTGCATTTTTCCTTCCCGGAAGCGTGTATTGCCTGCCTTAAAGCTTTTGATCACATCGTCAGGCGTCATGCTGTCACGCTGTGCTTTGGTCAACGATGCGGCATAGGTGACGTGGGGAACCATAAAACCACTGATACCGGTGAGTGCCAGCACGGAGAGGGCCGCGGTGCGCTTGATCACAGCACGACGAGATGGCTCGGGAGCATCGAACTTATTCATAATAATGCCTCATTGTTATTGTGGGTATGGCGACGCCGCAACCTGGTGCAGGACGTCAATGACACGCTAATCACGTGATAGGTGATTGTGCTGATAATGACCGTTAGTCATTAATTGCGGTAAGTGTAGTTGCGCCACAGAGGGGATTGTGGCTGGTGGAAGCGCATCAAGGGGTTATGTTGTGAGATTTTTAGCTGTTTTTAACTCTAAAACAATGTGTTATTGCTATTTTTCTGTTTATGTCCGGCAATTCTGATAATCACTGTCGGGCCCGGAAGGGCCCGACAACGAGCAATCAGCGGAACGGTGGCTCGTTAAACGTGCGCAATTTACGTGAATGCAGGTGGTCGCCTTCTGCACGCAACAGATCCATGGCGCAGATACCGATTTGCAGATGTTCGGAGATGGCCCCTTCATAAAAACGGTTAGCCTGACCGGGCAGTTTTATTTCACCGTGCAGCGGTTTGTCCGAGACACACAGCAGCGTGCCGTAAGGTACCCGGAAGCGATAGCCTTGTGCTGCAATTGTTGCACTTTCCATGTCAACCGCTACGGCGCGGCTCAGGTTGAAACGCAGCGCAGAGACGGAGTAGCGCAGTTCCCAATTACGGTCGTCCGTGGTCACCACCGTACCGGTACGCAACCGCTGTTTTACCGCTTCGCCCGCCATGCCGCTCACCATTTTGGTGGCGTCGTACAGCGCGCGCTGTACCTCGGCGATGCTCGGAATAGGAATATCCGGCGGGAGCACGGCATCAAGCACATGATCGTCGCGCAGATAGGCATGGGCTAACACATAGTCGCCTATGGTTTGGCTTTCGCGCAGCCCGCCGCAGTGACCAATCATCAGCCAGGCGTGCGGGCGCAACACGGCAAGGTGGTCACAGATGGTTTTAGCGTTGGAGGGCCCAACGCCAATATTGATAAGGGTAATTCCTGGTCCTTGCTTGGCGATCAGGTGATAGGCCGGCATCTGATGTTTCTTCCAGGCAACATCGGAAACGCACGCTTCGGCCGTAGCGTCTTTGCCGGTGAGGAAGATACCGCCAGCCGCGGCGAGCGCCTCGTAGGGGCTATCAGGATCGGCAATTTGTTCACAGGCCCAACTGACAAACTCATCCACATAGCGCGTGTAGTTGGTGAACAGGATATAAGGTTGAAAGTGCTCGATGGCTGTGCCCGTGTAATGGCGTAATCGTGCCAAAGAAAAATCGGTACGTAAGGCATCAAAATGCGAAAGCGGGAAACGGGTATCGGTGGCGTGAAATAGACCGTCTGCGGTTTCATCACCAATTTGAGCCAGTTCCGTGGTGGGGAAGTGCTGAGAAATCCCGGCAGACATGGAACGCTCCAGCGTCAAATCAGAGCCGTCAATCACATAAGGAAAGGGTATTTCCTGCTGCGAGGGGAATACCTCAATGTGGGCGCCATACTCTTCGACCAGTAATGTCAATTGCTCAGAGAGATAGCGGCGGAACAGCGCAGGTTGTGTGACCGTGGTGCTGTAACTTCCGGTATGGGTGAAACGCCCATAGGCGCGGGTGCGGCTTTTCCCTTGTTGTACGCCATCCCAGCTTACGCGCAATTCCGGGTAGACGAACA
>NZ_JAGFPF010000780.1:0-944 GCF_025962695.1 Candidatus Symbiopectobacterium sp. NZEC135
GCTGATAATACCCCATCAGCAAACTCGCTAACGTGCTCTTGCCGCTGCCGGTGTGCCCCACCAACGCCACAAAGCCGCGCGCTGGCACCTGCATGCTGATATGGTTCAGGACACGTTGATTATCCCGGTAGGCAAAAGAAACGTTGTCCATCTCGATGCTGCCCGCCGCTAATGGGCGTGTATCTTCGCCGTAGGACTGCTGTACCGCATCCATCAGTTCAAAGATTCGCTCACCGGCCACCACCGCCTGCTGTAACATGGACTGCTGGGTGGTCAGCGCAATCAGCGGCTCGTTAAGACGCCCCAGATAACTGATAAAGGCATAGAGCACGCCAACGCCTACCGTGCCCACCGAGCTGAAACCAAACTGAATCAACAGCCCGCACAGCACCATGGCGGAAAACAGGCTCAATAGCGGGCGCAGCAGCACGCCATCCAGACGCAGCGTCTGCATCCGCGCCTGGAAATGCGCACGGCTTGAGGCCCCCAGTTTGTCACCAAAGCGCGACTGTTGGCGGAACTGCTGGATCACCGACATACCCGAGATCGCTTCATTAAAACCATCATTAATGTCCGCCAGATAGCGGCGCAGTCGCCGCACAATCGGCGTACTGAAATGCTGGTAGACCGCCATCACGATAGCCACTGCGGGGAATATCATCACGGCAATCAGCGCCATGCGCCAATCAAGGGTGAACATGGCGACCAACATCGCACCGATCAGCGCCATGCTGCGCAGCACAGTAGAAACCACGGTGACATACAGGTCGCGCACCACTTCGGTATCGTTGGTTACCCGGGAAATCAGTTGCCCCACCGGTTGCGTATCAAAGGTACTTAACGGTTGGCGCAGCGCGGCATCCATCACATCAATACGCAACTGTTGCACCACCCCGACCGCAACGCGGTTGAACAGCAGCGATTGCACATAATGCAATAGCGCG
>NZ_JAGFPF010000781.1:0-943 GCF_025962695.1 Candidatus Symbiopectobacterium sp. NZEC135
TTGAAAGTAAGCATTCACCATACGTAGGCGAGGATCTTATTGATTTTTTGGTCAACAATGAAAGAATAAGAGAAAAGTTGGTCAGTGAGGATACCCTTCATGAAAATGTGACACCAATTCGTCCATCGGTACTTTATCAGTATGATGGCAAGCATAATAAATACATAAAAATTGATGATAATTATTATCTTTTTAAAACTAATGATTTTTCATCGAGCTATATTGAAGGGTGTCATGACATTTTACCTGTTAATTTTGATGCTGGTAAATACCATGTTCATTTTGATCTGTTAGGAAATATGTATGATGTATATAAAATAGCCTTGAGACAGCCACTTGAACAGGATGATGTGGGTAAGTATTATTTAGACAGTTCCGTGATTAATAAAATATCTAAAAGAAGATTTTTAAACACGGCTAACGGTATTTTCAGTTTCCAAAAATCATTTTCTCAGTATATGTCAAAGTCGAATAACATTGATGGTGCAGTCACTATCAATAGAGTGGATTATATTATCTTTGATAAAAACTTTATAGAGATATCTAATAATGGGGATGATACTTATTTATTGGGGAGGGATGATAATATAAAAATATACAAAAATTCAAAAAGCAATACTTATTTTATCATGCCAAAAAAAGTTAATGAGATATTCAAAGCACAACAGTTAAAAATTCGCGATTCACGCTGCATCGCTAAACGGCAGGTTTTATCACTATGCACCGCACGTTTTATGGAGTCAAAGGACATAACTACGCTTCTTAGAAGAAACTCTGATCATAGTATAAATATTGATGCTCCAGTTGAACACCTTGAGCCCTATGGAGATGCTGATGGCTTTTTTAAAGAAAAAGAGGCTTCTTATTCCCTTTATTTTTTATCTAATGATGGCGTTTTTTTTCATGCCAAAGAGGGACCTATCAGCGACGGTATGGGTCCTGT
>NZ_JAGFPF010000782.1:0-943 GCF_025962695.1 Candidatus Symbiopectobacterium sp. NZEC135
GGGCAATAACGTTGTTCGGCTCACTCGCTAATATCTTACCGACAATGATCATCATTTCATGTCGGACGCTTTCGTAGTCCATCAAGCCCAGGTTGGCTACTGCATAGTAAGAACCAGCGATGCGACACAGTTCACTGATACTGGTATCGCCATGTCGTCTTAAGTTTACCGCTTGGGGCATAAACTTCTCGAGCGCTGATAGTGAGAATTGCAATGCATCATGCTGCGCCACTTTTGAGCTCAAAGGATGTACGTTGACCGTCGCCGGATCCATTCCCATCGATGGATCAATCACAGACAAAAGCGTAAGAATAGCCCGGCATAACAGCCGGTAATTGATGTGATGATCGCTCGTGAAATGGACGCCTTCACGATATAACACCGAATGATCCTTTGCCCGCGTCAGTTCAAGCCGGATGATAGATTTTTCACCATGCCGGATTTCCATTCCGGAGATATAATAGTCTGCCTGTGATTTTTCGATTGCAGACAGGTAGCTGCTGTAATCTTGAACGCTACGCGTCAGACAAGACGAAACAACATTAATGGGCAAATCCAGGCAATGCAACCAATCAATCAATTGATCGTGGAGTGAAATGGCCTGGTATCGATGCTGCATCTCAGCGATAAACAATGCAATATTGCATGCTCTCTTTTCAACTGAAGCATCAAATGCGGCCATGTCGCTGTGGCCCGCAGTCAAGGCAGGCAAAGTCGTTTTAGCAGGGAGATTGACGACTTGAACGTCAGGGACAAAACGATAGCCCTTGCCGTAGATATTATCGATAAACCTTTGTTTTCCTGAATGACCCAGTGTGCGGCGCAGAACATAAATACAACGCGTCAATGACTCATCTGAGACCAATCCCCCTTTCCACACATGTTCAATTATTGCATCTTTTGAAATAACGGCGTGTGCGTTTTGTAACATAAAGAGTAATAC
>NZ_JAGFPF010000783.1:0-942 GCF_025962695.1 Candidatus Symbiopectobacterium sp. NZEC135
AAATCACCGATGATGGCTTGGCTATCCTGCAATTCGGCGGCGGTTGCAACGGCTGTTCAATGGTCGATTACACGCTGAAAGAAGGCATCGACAAAGAGCTGTTAGAGAAGTTCCCTGAGCTGAAAGGCGTGCGCGATTTGACAGAACACCAGCGCGGCGAACATTCTTACTATTGATCGCACGATAATCCTATCGCCCGACTCCCCACGCCAGTGTGGGGAGTGCTCGTCAGCCAATCCATCAATTCTTACGGGTTTCACTCGCCGCTTCCGGTGGCAACGCTAGACCACGCCGCAGATCGAGATCGCGAATCAAGCGTTCCAGATGGCGATCGCTGAAAATAGACGTCACCGTTCTGCTCAGCTTGCGCCGCCAGTTGGGGTATTCACGCGTGGTGCCGGGAATATTGACCGGTGTCGCCATATCCAGCCAATCCTCGAGTTGCAACCCCAGCAGCGCACTGCGACTGTCCGCCAGATAACGCTGCACACCGCGACTCAGTTGCGTCCCCATCGCGGTTAACGCCGCATTGCGCCCGACGCGCTGCGGTAACAGCTGATACTGATGCAACGCATCGAGCAGCCCCTGCTTGGCGCTATCGCGCTGTTCAATCTGCTGCTGCAACGCGCGTTCATCAGGATAGAGACCCAGCTCTTTGCCCAATGACAGATCGACGTTTTGCCAAAAGCCGCGCAACGTGGGCAGATCGTGCGTGGTGATGGTCGCCATTGACTGGCGCGGGTAATCGAGCGGAGCGCGAAAGTGATGGTGCTCATCCTGTTCAAAAAACAGCACCTTGTAAGAGTAAACGCCGCTATCGCGCAGTTTATCCACAATCTCGGCCGGCACCGTCCCCAGATCTTCCCCCACGACCAGACAGCGCTGGCGTTGGCTCTCCAGCGCCAGTACCGCCAGTAAATCATCCAGCGGATAGTGCACATA
>NZ_JAGFPF010000784.1:0-942 GCF_025962695.1 Candidatus Symbiopectobacterium sp. NZEC135
GCGTGAGAGTGCATGTCAGACCACACGCGAAACAGCACTAACCCGAGAGCGCGGCTGAAGGCGGGTTGATGATGCTGCCTTGGTAGTCCAGCCCGTTATCGCGATCGCGTTGCAGCAACAGCGGACCATCCAAATCAACAACATCAGCCCCCTGCGCCACGATAAACGCAGGTGCCATCGCCAACGACGTACTGACCATGCAGCCTACCATAATTTTTAGCCCGAGCTTGACTGCTTCATCACGCAGACGCAGCGCTTCGGTTAAGCCGCCAGCTTTATCCAGTTTGATGTTAATCATGTCGTAGCGCCCCACCAGTGCAGCCAGCGAATGGCTGTCGTGACAGGATTCATCGGCACAGATCGGGATGGGGCGGGGCAGCGATGCCAGCGCTTCATCTTTTCCGGCGGGCATCGGTTGCTCAATCATGGTAACGCCGAGTTTGACCAGCTCCGGCACCAGATGAGTGTAAAGCGCTTCATCCCATCCTTCGTTGGCATCCACAATCAGACGCGCTGAGGGGGCACCCGCCCGCACGGCGGCGACCCGTTCCAGATCGTGCCGATCGGCCAGCTTCAGCTTCAGCAACGGGCGGTGTGCCTGCTTCTCTGCCGCCTGGCGCATGTGCTCTGGCGTGTCCAGCGACAGGGTATAGGCGGTTTCCAGCGTGTGAGGCGTCGGCACAGTGAGCCGTTGCCAGATGCGCTGACGATACAGCTTGCACTCCAAATCCCACAGGGCACAGTCGAGCGCGTTGCGTGCGGCTCCCGCAGGCAAGCGAGATTGCAGCGTGAGTCTGTCCAGCCCGTTGCGCAAGTCGCTCTCAAGCGATGCGATTTGCTCAGTGACGCTCTCGACCGATTCACCGTAGCGCGCGTAAGGCAGGCACTCACCGTAGCCGGTAATCTCACCGGCGCGGAGGGCGCCAACCACCACATCGGCCT
>NZ_JAGFPF010000786.1:0-940 GCF_025962695.1 Candidatus Symbiopectobacterium sp. NZEC135
ACGGCGGCAGAAGTTGGTAAAATTGATATGTTCCCGGTACATGCTTACGTGGCCATTCGCAAGGCCAGCGCCAAACGTGCGTTGCAGCAACTGCTTAAAGGCAAGATCAAAGGAAAAAGCTGCAAAGCGCGGTTATTGAAATAACTGCATAAGGGCAGGTTTGGCCTGCCCTTATTGGATACCCAGTACCTTTTGTTTTATATTATTTATAAGCTATTAATTATTTAGTCTAATTATTCATTTAAATATGTTTTTCCCGGTCAACAGCAAAATAACCTCAGTCACGGGTAAGCTAATTGCACCTGTTTGATACCTCTCGTTCAACTAGAGTATATTGTACTCTATCCTATGAGGCGTATAATACCCTGGTCAACGGCGATAGGCTGACACCAGGGACTCTTTTATCACTCTGAATAATAATCATAATTTTTATAATGTGAGATAGCGTGTTGATTGACTCTGCAACAGAGGACAGTATGGATGATGGCAAAAGTAAAGAGAAGAAAACCATCGTGCATAGTGCCCTCGACAATATTCCCCTTGTTTCTGTTATGGAACATGCGTCGATCCCTTGGGGAATAAAAAGCAACGAATCAAAATTTGTTTATATGAATCAAGCTGCAATGAACTTTTGCAACATTCCTAAAGGGTTTGATGTTGAAGGTCGGCTGGATTCAGAGATTCCGGTCTCCTGGAGTGAATTGGCTCCTGAATTACAAGCGCACGATAGAAAAGCCGAACAGAGTAAAGAGGGGGCCGATGTTATCGAAACGGCGTACTTTGGTCGTGATGCGATACTTGCGCCGTGGCACTGTGCAAAATTCCCGATATACCATAGCGATGGCACGGTGTTAGGGACAATGTTTTATGCCAAAGCATTCAACTTCTATTCGGTATATGAGTTTTTCAATAATAGTAAACCTTCCGTAATAACACTCAC
>NZ_JAGFPF010000785.1:0-940 GCF_025962695.1 Candidatus Symbiopectobacterium sp. NZEC135
GTCGTTTTTTATTAGACGATGGCTGTGAAAAAGTTGATATTTTATTGGATAATCCTGCTCAAGGGTTATTAATTGAATCATTTATATGGCGTGAAATGTACGAATTTACAGAAGACTGTGTTTTGATGGTTTTAGCTGATCAAATATATGACGAATCTGATTATATTCGTAATTATGAGGTTTTTTTAGAAAATATTGGGAGCGCCAAAAATACTGGGGGCGCGGATGCTTAGTTTAGTTAAATATGATGATGAATTTCTTGAACTCAGCTGGTTTTGGTTGAATGATTTAGAGATAAAAAACTTAACAATGACCCCGGATTTTACTCGAGAACAACAAAAAAATTTTTATAATACTCTTGGTGCGCGAGGCGATTATAAAATTTATGGAGTCGTTTATGATGGACATAAAATAGGGGCTGCTGGAATAAAAAATATAGAAGGTACTACCGGAGAGTATTGGGGATATATCGGGGATAAATCCTATTGGGGAAGAGGGATTGGAACTACTTTAATAAAAGAAATTATTCAAGTAGCTCAAAGAGATGGAATGAAAAAATTAACCTTAAAAGTTTTTTCAACAAATCAAAGAGCATTTTTTTTATATAAAAAATGCGGGTTTGTAGTAGATGGTTTGGATAACGGTATTTATAAAATGTATATCGGTGTATGAGCATGCAATTATCGAAGTTGACGGAAGTAAATTTTTGCGATTGGGATAAAGTTGTCGACTCATCAAAAAATGGTGTCTTTCTATTCAAAATTGATTTTTTTAAGTATCATGAAGAAAAATTCAATGATGAATCACTTATTATTTATAAAAAAAATAAACCAGTCGCAATCTTCCCCGCTAATGGCATAAGTGATGTGTTATATACGCACTCTGGGCTCACTTATGGAGGGCTGGTTTATGGTCAGGACCTGCATGCAAAAGATGTAAT
>NZ_JAGFPF010000787.1:0-929 GCF_025962695.1 Candidatus Symbiopectobacterium sp. NZEC135
AAACGGGTGGACAAACCGCTCATGCCTTCATCGATGCCCGCGTAATCACGGTACTCCTGATAGGATTTGGCCTTGGGATCGGTATCCTTCAGGCTTTCCCCATCGTAGACGCGCATTTTGGAGTGGATGCTGGAGTTTTCTGGCTCCTTAAGGCGCGACAGGATAGAGAAGCGTGCCAACGTTTCCAGCGTGCCGGGCGCGCAAGGGGCGTGCGACAGTTCGCTGTGATCGAGCAGTTTTTCGTAGATCTTCACCTCTTCGGAGACGCGCAGGCAGTAGGGCACCTTGACGATGTAAACGCGGTCCAAAAAGGCTTCGTTGTTTTTGTTATTACGGAATTGAAACGGCAGGGCGGCAATGCCCTCCGTGCCGTTATAGTTGCCTTCCTGTGTGGCGGTCAGCAGAGGATGAAGCACCTTGATAGGCGCTTTGAACATCTCGACAAACTCCATGATGCCCTGGTTGGCACGGCACAGCGCACCGGAATAGCCATAGGCATCAGGATCGTTTTGGGCAAAATGCTCCAGCTTACGGATGTCCACTTTCCCGACCAGTGCAGAGATATCCTGATTGTTTTCGTCACCCGGTTCGGTTTTGGCGATCGCGACTTGTGCCAGAATGGAAGGCCACACCTTAATCACTTTGAACTTGGTGATGTCACCGCCGAAATCGCGCAGGCGTTTGGCCGCCCAGGGGGACATGATGGTGCCGAGATAACGGCGTGGCACCGCATACTCTTTTTCGAGAATATCGGCATCTTCCTGCGGGTTGAACAGGCACAGCGGATGGTCGTTGACCGGACTACGCTCGCCGTTGGCACTCAGCACATAAATCGGCACGCGTTGCATCAAGGCTTTCAGGCGCTCAGCCAGCGACGATTTCCCGCCGCCCACCGGACCGAGCAGATACAGGATCTGTTTCTTCTCTTC
>NZ_JAGFPF010000788.1:0-937 GCF_025962695.1 Candidatus Symbiopectobacterium sp. NZEC135
CTGGCGTGCAACAAATGAATACATAGTAACCCTCTAGATAGGCTTAGTGACTATTTTATTATTTTTCAATTGACTAATCTTCTTTCTAGACGTTTAACCTGATTCCTATCTGGCAGTGCCCGACCCTGGACAATTTACCTGTCACTTACTGTATATCGGCCAGAAACCGCTTTAATATTAGTCTTTTCAGGTAAGAATTGCCGTGGCCCTACTTATATTTGACGTTTTTGAGGGGTAGAACGCATCGCGAATCGGCGTGCAGTGGCAAGGGGGGGACAGAAGAAAGGCTGGCGAGAAGGAGGTTGCCCGTCGCCGGTCATGACAGCGATGGCAACCTCGTGTGAAAATATCAGGCAATATTTCTCTTTTGCAGTGCTAAACCGAGTGGCGGTGTCGTGACTGTTGGGTTTCTCCCGGCTGAGGGGCGTGACGCATTTACCTGGAATACGCTCATCAAGGAGACCAGGTGTTGCGCCTGATCGCGTAAACCGTCGGCAACGCTGCTTGATTCTTCCACCAAAACCGTATTTTGTTGGGTGACGAGATCCAATTGGCTGACGGCATCATTGATTTGTCTGACGCCTTGCTCCTGTTCTTGTGTGGTCACGCCAATCTCATTCACGCTCACCGCGACGTGGCGCGATTGTTTTACCAGTTCGTCAATAGTCGCACCGGCTCGACTGACCAACTGTGAACCGTTATTCACGCAGCCGACGCTATCCTGAATGAGCCTTTTAATTTCTTTTGCCGCAGATGCAGAACGTTGCGCCAGAGAGCGAACTTCTCCAGCCACCACGGCAAAACCGCGCCCTTGTTCTCCGGCTCGCGCCGCTTCAACCGCAGCATTGAGCGCCAGGATATTGGTTTGAAAAGCAATACCATCAATGACGGCAATGATTTCATTGATCTTGTTTGAGCTTTGGCTAATCTCACTCAT
>NZ_JAGFPF010000789.1:0-936 GCF_025962695.1 Candidatus Symbiopectobacterium sp. NZEC135
GCGGCGGACAAACCATCACTCTGGATGCGCAGTTGGAACGCCTGCCGTTGCTGGTCCGCGCCGGGGCGATGCTGCCGACCTCTACACGCCTGAAGCACGTCGATCACCAAACGGACGATCAGCGCGATCTGCTGCTGTTCCCACCGTGCGGCAAAGGTCAGGACAGCGGCCTGTTGTTTGAAGATGATGGCGAAACCCATGGCTGGCAGCAAGGTAATGCGCTGTGGTTGCGCTGGAACATCACCAGTGACAACTCACGCATTGATGTGACCTTCACGCAGGAAGGTGACTTTGCTCCTGCCTGGAAACGCCTGCATGTTCGCCTGCCTGCGCAGGACCAGCGTACGCTCTACATTAACGGTGAAGCTCAATCTCACTGGGATCGCGCGTAATAGTACCTCATCGACTAGGTCACTTACCCCTCGTCATCCTCGGCATCACTCTTGTCATCCTCGGCGAAAGCCGGGGATCTCTGACAGAAGGAATGCGTTTCCCCTGTAGCAGATTCCCGCCTTCGCGGGAACGACGGTGGGGGGCGGGAATGACGGTGGGGGTGGGAATGGCGCAGGGAGCTACCGAGATATTGTTCAAAGCCTCACCAAACAGAACAATGGCTATACGTTTCGTCACGTGGCTGATCTATGCTGGGTGTAACCACCGCAATCACATTGCGGGAGATAACCCAAAAAGGATGGAAGAGCGATGAAGCATTGTGGTTCCCCTGCCCCCCTCACGGCCGCACAAGCGCTGGACTTACTGAGTTCGCAGTATGATGATGCGGTCAACGCGTTACGCGCAGCCATTAGAGCCTACGTGACAGATGGCTCCTTGCCCGATGCAGAAGCTCGCCGCAACGGGTTGTTCGTCTACCCGGAATTGCGCGTAAGCTGGGATGGCGTACAGCAAGGGAAAAGCCGCACCCGCGCCTACGGGCGT
>NZ_JAGFPF010000078.1:0-13338 GCF_025962695.1 Candidatus Symbiopectobacterium sp. NZEC135
AGATGTTGCTGGCACGTAGCCTCAAGGCTATCGTAATCATCACAATTGATGGGTTGATATTCGTTACTCATTGACATAATCGCTCACCAATAAGTTAGCTGCGGCGAAGGCCGCCTGTTCCCTGACGGTGGACGGCAAGTCGCCATTCGCTGCGATCCCATCCAGGGTTTGCAAAACACAACCTAATGCATCGGGTATGTAACCCAGATTGCCGCTGGCGATCTCCGCGTATAAACGACGAACCAATTCAGAATGTTGCTGCATAATATCCTCCCTTGGAAGCCCTCCGCCGTAGGCTTTTGTGCCTGTTGTCGCCGCGATGGCCTCGTTTTTTGCTGATAAGGGGAGATAATCCCACGAAAATAAGTATTCGTTATCAAAAGGACTATAGCATAGGCATCAGCAGGATATCAGCATTCCGGTGTTAAGCAATGCTTCAGTTAGCGCACAATTTTATCTTTTTTACGCATTTATACTTGGGGCTGGCAACTGGTCTGTTTTCTGAATTGCTATCGGTATGCTGTGCGTCTCACCGGTTCTCAAGGTACACTGGTTACAGACGGAGAAGAGGTATCGAATGGCATTAAAAGCAACGATTTATAAAGCAGCAGTGAACATTGCGGATATGGACCGCTCTTTTTTTTATGATGCCAATTTGACCTTGGCGCAGCACCCCTCAGAAACGGAACAACGTATGATGCTGCGGCTGTTGGCGTGGATCTGTCATGCGGATGAAAATTTACGCTTTACCAAGGGGTTATGCGCCGATGACGAACCGGAAATCTGGTTGCGCGATGATACATTGGCGCTGAAGTTGTGGATTGAATTAGGGCTGCCAGATGAGCGTCGGCTCAAAAAAGCCTGCAATCAATCTCCTAACGTGGTGCTCTACGTCTATGGTGAGCGAGCGGCCCATGTCTGGTGGCAATCGATGGAGCAAAAGTTGCGGCCACATCGCAATCTTGCCATCCGTTTTTTAGACGATCGCCAATTGCAGGCGCTGGCTGCAATGGCACAGCGCACGATGACGTTACAGGCAACCCTTCAGGATGGTTCGGTATGGTTGTCTGATGATAAGAATAATCTGGAAATTACCTTTGCCGAGTGGCAACCGGCCCAATAGTCGTCATGATCCTGGGTGACAGGAGAAGGTGGGGAGGATAATAGCGTGAAAAAGATGGCGCTTGGCTTACTACTGGTTGTTGTGGCAGCAGGGTTGATGGGGTGTCATACGCCCAAACCGGTGCGTGAGGAAGCATTGCAGCCCATGGCGCAGAGCTATCGTGGCGTATTACCTTGTGCAGATTGTGCCGGTATCGATACGTCATTATTTCTGGCTGAAAATGGCACGTTCATACTGCAACATCATTATCAAACCGATCGCCCTGGCAATCGTGTGTTTGCCACCTATGGCAAATGGGCGCGCACGGCGGATAAGCTCGTGCTCACCGATGTGCAAGGCGAAAAACGTTATTTCAGACCGCTGGAGAATGGTCTGGAAATGCTCGATCGAGACGGTGCGCCGATCGTATCGTCCAACGCCTATCGTCTGACGGCGACCAAAGCGCCTTTGCCGACCACACCAATGGCGATGCGTGGTTTGTACCGCTATATGGCCGATGCGGCGGTGTTTGCGGATTGTTTTACCGGTGTCACCTACCCGGTGGTAAACAATATCGTGATGGAAAAACGTTATTTACAGGTACGTAAATCATCGGGAGACGCGGTGCTGCTCACTTTCAGCGCGCATTTTGCCGTGGTGCCTTCGATGGAAGAGGGGATGGAAGTAAAAAGCCTGGTCCCGAGTAGTGCGCCATTTCAGATGAAAGCGCAAAACCACTGTAGCGAATAACAACAGCAAAGCGACAGGATAAAAGCGGCCTCTCTGAGAAAGGCCGCTGGTTACGGTGTTATACCATGGCTTTCAGTTTATACAGCCATTCCAGCGCCTGACGCGGCGTTAACGTATCGGGATCAAGCGTTTCCAATGCTTCGACCGCGGGGGCTGGCTCTTCACTGGTTAACAGCGCCAGTTGCGCACCGTCCACATGGCTGGCAGAGGCGTGATGGGAAAGTGATTCCAGCTCTTTGAGTTTTTGCCGCGCGCGTTTAATTACCTCTTTAGGCACGCCCGCCAGTGCCGCAACGGCGAGGCCGTAGCTCTTGCTAGCGGCCCCTTCCTGAACGCTGTGCATAAACGCGATGGTGTCACCGTGCTCCAGTGCATCCAGATGCACATTCGCAACGCCTTCCATTTTTTCTGGCAAATGGGTTAATTCAAAGTAATGGGTGGCAAACAATGTCATGGCCTTGATGCGCTGCGCCAGATTTTCTGCACAAGCCCAGGCCAGAGATAGACCATCATAGGTTGATGTGCCACGCCCAATTTCATCCATTAATATCAAGCTGTTGGCTGTGGCATTGTGCAGAATATTAGCGGTCTCTGTCATCTCCACCATGAACGTCGAACGCCCAGAGGCGAGATCGTCTGCGGCACCAATACGCGTGAATATGCGATCAACCGGCCCAATGGTGGCCTTATCTGCGGGGACAAAGCTGCCGATATGGGCCATCAGCACGATCAGCGCGGCCTGACGCATATAGGTACTCTTACCGCCCATGTTCGGGCCGGTCACGATCAGCATACGACGCTGCGGTGTGAGTGACAGCGGGTTGGCAATAAACGGCTCGCTCAATACCTGCTCCACCACCGGATGGCGGCCTCCCTCAATTTTTAATCCCGGCTGATCGCTCAGCGTCGGGCACACGTAATTCAGGGTGTCTGCCCGTTCTGCCAGATTGGTGAGGACATCCAGTTCTGCCAACGCGCCAGCACTTTGTTGCAATGCCTCAAGGTGTGGCAACAGTTGGTCAAACAGGTCGTCGTATAGTGCTTTTTCCAGTGCCAGCGCCTTGCCCTTGGAAGTGAGCACTTTGTCTTCGTACTCTTTCAATTCAGGAATAATGTAGCGCTCTGCATTCTTCAGCGTCTGGCGGCGTACATAGTGAATCGGCACCAGATGGCTTTGTCCGCGACTCACCTGAATGTAATAACCGTGTACGCCGTTAAACCCGACTTTGAGAGTATCAAGCCCCAGTTTTTCGCGCTCACGGACCTCTAAACGATCGAGGTAATCGCTGGCGCCGTCAGCCAGCGCACGCCATTCATCCAGTTCAGCGTTGTAGCCGCTGGCGATCACACCGCCATCGCGCACCAGCACCGGTGGCGCTTCCACCACGGCACGTTCCAAGAGCGAGCACAGCTCGTCAAACTGATGAACATGCTGCGCAAGCTGTTGGACATAGTCTTCGCTGCTTTCTGCCAGTAGCGCATGGATGGCCGGATATTGGTGAAATGCATGGCGCATCCGCGCCAGATCGCGTGGTCGGGCGGTACGCAGCGCCAGACGCGCCAAAATACGTTCCAGATCGCCAATCTGGCGCAAGGGAGGCTGGAGCGCTTCTGCCAGAGGCTGCAACGCGTGGATGGTGCTCTGGCGCTGGGTTAGCGCTTGTTTGTCACGCGTGGGCATATGCAACCAGCGCTTGAGCATACGGCTGCCCATCGGCGTGACGGTGCAGTCCAGAATGGCGGCAAGGGTATTTTCGACACCGCCTGCCAGATTCTGTGTCAGCTCCAGATTACGACGCGTAGCGGCATCCATAATGATGCCGTCTTGCTGGCGTTCCATGGTGATGCTGCGAATATGTGGCAGTGAGGTTCGCTGAGTATCTTTGGCATACTGTAGTAGGCAGCCTGCGGCACGCAGCGCCAGCTTCGCCTGTTCTACCCCGAACCCTATAAGGTCGCGTGTGCCAAACTGCATATTGAGCTGCTGACGCGCGGTTTCCAACTCAAATTCCCACAGCGGACGGCGGCGTAACCCATGGCGATGTTCAATCAAATGAGCGGCACCAAAGGATTCCGGGTAAAGCAACTCCGCAGGATTGGTACGTTGCAATTCTGCCGCCATGGTTTCTTCATCAGCCGGCTCCATAACGCGAAAACGCCCGGAACTGATATCCAATGTGGCATAGCCAAAGCCGCGCCCGTCCTGCCAAATGGCGGCTAAAAGATTGTCTTGTTTTTCCTGTAACAGCGCTTCATCGCTGATCGTCCCTGGGGTGACGATACGTACCACTTTGCGCTCTACGGGGCCTTTGCTGGTAGCCGGATCGCCAATTTGTTCGCAGATGGCGACAGATTCGCCTTGCTGCACCAGTTTTGCCAGGTAGTTTTCCACCGCGTGGTGCGGGACGCCTGCCATGGGGATGGGTTCACCAGCCGAAGCACCGCGTTTGGTGAGTGAAATATCCAATAGCTGTGACGCACGTTTGGCATCATCGTAAAACAACTCATAAAAGTCGCCCATGCGGTAAAACAGCAGGATGTCAGGATGCTGCGCCTTTAGCCTGAAATACTGCTGCATCATGGGCGTATGGTCGGTGAAATCCTTCTCGATAGGTTCATTCATCTCTGTCTTACTCATTTTTAGCTATTGGGGATTCAATGGACAAGCCACTTATGCTGCAAGCATTTACTTAAACCAAAAGACCCTGCCAGCAACATTTCTACTCCAGGGCGCGCTATATCTTACCACTTTCCCCCTCAGGGATTCACCCACAGGGGGACGCTATCTGAAACGTTATCAAAGCAGTAGTGGAAAATGTATCTGATTCTGATATCTGCTTCTTCATGCGCGAAGCGTATCGTAAATGCCGGTGGGTGATTTGCAAACGGCGGGCATGGGAGGAGTACCATGATAAAAATGCCACAGCAGATGACTGAGATAACCTATCTTGGCTTTATTTCCCCGATATTGCTCATATTATGGAGGGAGAGAAAAGAATATTTAATAATCTCTTTGAAAATGGCCCTTGATGTTATGGTGGTGGAGAGGGAGATACCATAAATAGCAGTATCCCCCTTTTCATGCATTATTTGTTCTGCTGGGAATCCCCATCAGATAACACAATAAGCGGCTCTATATCGCTTTCCTTTTTTATTACCAGGGTATCATCACCACGCAAGCACGCACCACCATAGCTACCGCCGATGGTGAAGGTACAAACCTGAAGATACTTCCCCTCTACCTTCGGCAGGCACCAGAGCTGTTGATAGATGTTTTTCCGGTCAACAAACTGGCCGTGGGTCTGGTCCAGCACTTCCTCGTGTCGGTTGATCAGATCTATGTTGTTGCCACAGCGGCCCGATATCGGTTTTACCGCATATCCCGTTTGCGCTAATTCCTCATTCACCACAAAGTCGGTATCGAGCAAATAGCGATGGTGGGGAAACAGTGACCACAATACGGGCAGTATTGCCTTGTTTCCGGGGATCATGGTCCACAGCGGTTCAAACACGCGCACTTCCGGGCGCAGTAGCACGTCGATTAGGCGCACCTCATTTTGCGGATGGCCAGTACGAATTGGCAGCGCAGCATATTCGGTATCGCTTACTTCACGAAGTTGCTCAACCACGGTTTCCCATGCCCAGGTTTTCCACACACAGTTAACGGGGCGATGTTCGCTATCAATCAATTGCCCAGCGCTATCCCAGCCTAGGTCATCCAGTCCGTAGAGGATTTTGCTGTCAAAGCCTGCCTGTGTCAGTGCCCGTTGCATAAACTGCGCGTGATAGCTTTCTTCCACATCTTTGTCCTGCATGATGTGGACAAAGGGAGCTGCATGGCTGTGCTGCCAGGCACCCGCCAACTCGTCAAGCAAGGCTTCCGATGGGTTATATCCTGCTGTGATATTGCCCTGCTTCATCCATTGTTCAAGAATTAGCCCGCTTTCTGTATGGCATGATGCGGAATCTGCATTGTATTCATAGACTTTCAGTCCACGTTCATCCATACAAAAATCCAGACGCCCGGTGATCATATGGTGACGCCGACGTTGCCAGGAAAGCCGCAACCGTGGCCACAGGATCCTGGGAATATCAAACAGTGCCAACAGATTGTCATCTTTTAAGACCTTATCCGTTGCATGCAGATACATCAAATGCAGTTCATTGGTGGCCTTGATCAGTTCCTGCTCAGCGCGTTCCGTCATGGTGAAGTAACGGTAGGGGTCGGCATTAATGCGGTGGCCATTTGCCTGTGCATAGACATTCTGTAACGGATCGGCCTCATTGAGCCATTTGCCGTCGAACTGCCCTTTATTTTCCAGACGTGCGCTACCGAGCACCAACGCTGCCGGAGGAACGGTTGGCTGCGGCAGACTGTGCTCCATGTTGCTGGTCTGGATCATCCAACCCAGAATGGTGGTGTCGTTAAAGGTATCTTTGAGGGTGTAGTGGCCTTCACTCACTTCCAACGTTAATTCCCGTGTCCACTGCTGGCCGGGAGGGAGGGGCGTGTAGTGAACGTTCTGTTCGGCAATCCTGACCTTATTACCCAACAGTTGGGTAATCACTGCGACGTGGCCCGTGTGTTTGAACTCGCCGCCTTTCTGCCAGATCAGCAAGGCTCCGGCAACGGGAGGGCGCGGGGAGCCATTAGCAAAGGCCTGAAGTGGTAGCAGATTGTCGTTAACCACTTGGCGCAGGAAGCGTAAGGAGAAGATTTCATAGGCCATCCCAACATCAGTAAAGACCGAGCCATAGTTCAGGAACAAAAAACGGCGGGCAAACTCAACACACTGCCACTTATGCCCCATATATTCGTTGCCGATATAGCTGCGGAAACTGGCATCTCGGTGATCGTGTTCTGGAGGTAACGTACTGTAATTTGAAGAATAAATTGCTACGCCGCCGGGCGCATATCCCAATAGCGTGCCAAAGGGGGCATCGCTACCTGTTGACGCTGTACTCATTAGTCAGACCTTAGATGTATGCCTCTCTGGCCGTTGCAGTTGAAATCCCTCTTCTCCCTTCAGCCAAAGGAGCGTCTCAGACAGATGTGGCTTCATGATAGCACCAATCATTCCTGCCAAGCGCAAATGCTGTTTACCCAGAATGTAACCTGATAATGCTGAGATAGTCATAAGGGAAAAGATAAATGCGCGAAAAATACTGAAGTAATTTTAATTTTCTTTTTCATTTATTTTTTTTGAGTCGTTTTTTTGATTTATGTGTTTTTTTTCTATTCTTTTAAAATAGATGTATCGAAATTAGGAAGAGCGTTCATGGAGTTATATGCTCCAATATACGATATTGATGTGGCGTTAATTTGTTCATCCTGATTTTGAGCGTGTCCTGCCTTTTCGTATTGTAGTCGATGTTAATTGATTTTTGAAACTTCCAGTGATGAATAAATAGACCTTCACGGTAGATAGTCATGTTTTTAATTTTTTTAATTCGTTTTTCTTTTTCACGGTGAATAAAGTATGAATATTACTCTCCAGAGGGAAATGACACTCTGTCAGAAATTTTTTGCCTGGGTAAATATAGGCATTCAGGTTTGCTTTCCACTTCTTGGTACGTTTTCCATGCCACGGGTATTCGCCGAGCCAGCACCCACTGCCGTGTCTGCTAGCGCTGAAGAAAACACGCTGGCGGAATGGGCTTCCCGGGCTGGGGGATGGCTAAGTGACCGCCATAGGACTGATTCTTCTGACATGGCACGGGGCGTTGCAACGGAACGAGTCAACCAGGCGATTACGCAATGGTTAAGCCCCTATGCTTCTGTCCGCGCGCAGTTAGATATGGATCGGGATTTTTCGCTGAAACGTTCTCAGTTTGATGTGCTATATCCGTTGCACGAACAGAAAGACCGGCTGATGTTTATGCAAACAAGTTTACATAATAACGATGAACATCTTCAGACGAATGTGGGACTTGGCGTGCGTTATAGCTCAAACGATTATCTTCTTGGGGGGAACGCCTTTCTTGATTATGACCTGTCGCAGTCCCACGCCCGCATCGGTTTTGGTTTGGAATATTGGCGTGATTTTTTGAAATTTGGTTTCAACAGTTATTTACGCCTGACTGGCTGGAAACCATCACCAGACGTTGTTGATTATCAGGCGCGTCCCGCGAATGGCTGGGATATTCGTGCCGAGGGATATTTGCCAGACTGGCCACAGCTTGGTGGCAAGCTGGTCTATGAACAGTATTATGGTAATGAGGTGGCGTTGTTTGGCAAAGATGATCGCCAACGCAATCCCTATGCTGTCACGATAGGGGCCAGCTATACGCCATTCCCGCTCTTGACCATGAACGCTGAACGGCGTCAGGGAAAATCAGGAGAAAGCGAGATGCGATGGGGAATGGAACTCAATTATCGTTTACATGAACCGTGGCATCAGCAGGTCGATCCTGGTCAGGTGACCGCTCTGCGTCGCATCGCGGGTAGCCGGTTTGATTTTGTCGATCGTAATAACCAGATTGTTCTGGAGTATCGTAAAACCCGACTGCTTCATCTTTTTACCCCATCTTTACTGACGGGATATGGCGGCGAACAGAAAACGTTTCCCATTTCGGTCAACAGCAAATATGCGCTGGCGCGCATTGATTGGTCTGCCTCTGCGTTACTGGCTCAAGGGGGGAAAATTATCACGGAGAGCAGCGATCGTTTCAGTGTCCAACTGCCGCCTTATCGACCACAAGGGGATAATACCTACAGCATGAGTGCGGTTGCGGTGGATACGCAAGGCAATATGTCGCGCAGTGCGACGACGCAGGTGACGGTATTAGAAGCGGAAGTCAGTGCATTAAACAGCAGCCTTGAGCCAGAAAATATCTCGCTCCCCGCCAATGGTAAAGCGCAGCAGCGCTTAACGCTTAAGGTGAGAGATTTACACGGCAATCCTGTCGATCTGGATCCCAATGAGATTCACATTACGTCAAAAAGGACGAAACGCAGTGCGGATGCCTCGGTTGTTTCTGCCTTTGAGCGCCAGTCTGCGGGAGAATATGCCGCGACGTTAACCGCTGGCATGCAGCCCGCCGTGTTTACCATTGCGCCTTCCGCGCGTGACATCACGCTGGCGACAACGCATGTCACGTTGACAGCGGATGCCTCAAGTGCCGCCATTAGCGGTTTAGTGGTGGAAGCGAACAATGCCGTGGCCAACGGTAAAGCGACCAATGAGATTACCATTACCGTCACAGATGCCAGTGGACACCGGGTTCCCGATGTACAGATACAGTTACAGGCTGATAATGATGCGGTGATCAGCGCGACCGCGCTCACTGATGCACAAGGCGAAGCTAAGGTATCACTGACCAGTACCCGCGCGGGCAACACGACGGTGACTGCGAATATCAAGGATTCACCCGGGCACCAGGTTACGCTGGTATTCTTGCCTGATCACCAAACGGCGAAAGTGGTCGAACTCTTACCCTCCGCAGCGCCTTACCTTGCGGATGGTCAATCACCGGTGCACTATCGCGCGCTGATCAAGGATTCTCAGGGCAACCCTGTACCGGGTGTGGGGGTGAACTGGTCTTCCGATCGTGATGCCCGCGTGGTCAGGTTTAGCGATGTGCACAGTCTTTCCAATAACGAAGGTATTGCCGTGACTTCGATAACCAGTAGTCAGGCGTTCGGTGTTACTGTCACCGCGGCAAGCCCGAATTCAACACGTACGGCTGAGATGATAGTTTTCACCACGGGTGCTTTATCGGAAGCGAATTCCCTGTTACGGGTTTACCCCAGCACGGTGGTAGCCGGAAAAGAAAAGGCGGCCATGCTGTTGGTATTGCGAGACAAGAAAAATAATCCGCTCACAGGGCAAAGCGTCGTTGCGGTTAGCGACAAACCCAACGTACTGTTTGGTGAAACGAAAGAGCTCGCGGAAGGACGCTATCGCATCGAGGTAAGCTCGACACACGCACAGGATGTGTTGCTTTCCGTGCGCGTCAATGATGTTCCACTCGGTCTCACGCAACCGTTGGCAGTGATCGGCGATGGCAGCCAAGGGAGTATCAACACAGTGAGTGTTAACAGGACGCGGGTGACTGCTGGCGATCCCCTTGGCATGACTTACAGCGCCACCATTGTCGATGGCAATGGTAATCCGCTACCGGGCATGATGGTGTTTTGGCAGCCAGAGGGCAATGCCAACGTGGGAGAACGTATAACGAGTACAGACGCCAATGGGGTTGCTCATATTACCCTAAAAAGTCAGACGGCGGGTATTCTGCGCATGACGGCATACCTGAACGACAAGAACCAAAAAAGGGCACCCGATGTCACGATTGAGCCCGCTGCCATTGATCAGCATGTTTCTCGATTCCACGCGGATAAAACGGAGATCGGTTCAGACGGTAAAGACGCCGCATTGCTGAATGTTATGTTGCGGGATACCTATGGTAATGCGATTTCGGGTAAAGCCGTGGTGTTTCATGGCGCTGAGTCGCTTTCCGGGTTTACGATTACGCCCGCGCACGATAACAACGATGGCTCCTATCAGGCCAACGCGACATCCATGGAAAAGGGGCGCGTGTCTCTGAATGCGAGCGTTGAAGGAAAAACCATCGGCAGTGCTGTGGTTATCTCGGTAGGGGCAGCGATGCCGGATTTACGGTTCGACAATGCTTTTCAGTATGTGACCTATACGCAGCAATTTCGCCACTCTCAGGCGGTAAAAGGCGCGCCCGCGACGCTGCAACAAATGTGGTCAAGTTCCGATCCAGACATTGCATCGGTTGCTAAGGAAACAGGGCAAATAACGCTGCGTAAAGCGGGAAGCGTGACCATCACGGTGCAGACTGCGGGGGATGCCCAATATCATCCTGCCAGTGCGAGCTATCAACTTCAGATCGCGAAAGCTTCACCTGGGTTAAGTGTCAACGCTCAACTGATAGCGACTGTCTGGGGAGAAGGGAAGACGCATTCTGTCAAAGGCCATTTCACTAACCCGGATGTTGGCGCATCGTTACCGTTAATCTATCAGAGCGATCGCGAAAGTGTGGTTCAGGTAACAGATAGCGGTGAGCTCCGTCCAATCGCGCCAGGCAATGCCATGATCTCCCTTCACACGCAGGAAACCGAGCAGTTTCTCTCTGAGATGGTGAACGTTTCATTCGTGTTAAGCAAAGGAAGTGTGCCCGTTCGTTTTGCATCAGATGTAGTAACGACGACCGATCTAAGTCCATTTACATTACAGAAACCGATGAATCTGCCCGTTGATGCCACCATTGAGTGGAGCTCAAGTGAACAGGAGGTCATTGCTATTACGCCTGAAGGGCAGATCTCAGGGCCATTAAAAAAAGGGAAGACCCGACTTCGGCTTACGATTAAGGAAAATGCGTTTTATACCACAAGCACCGGTGCTTATGATGTGCAGGTGTTTACTACACCTAAACCCCGAATATCGGGGGTAAAATATGGCAATAATGGCCTTCTGACGGAGTCAGGCCGTATATGGGCTCCGGTTTTCACCGAGGATAAACTGCGCGTTACCTGGGCGGTTAACAGTAGCACACCCTATGATGCCCCGCGCTATGTTGAGGTGATTTTAGTCGATGAGTGGGGCCGAAAACTTGATCATCAACGTATTGATTCATCGACGGGTAGCGTCGAAACCGTTTTTAGCCCACAGGAACACTATATCGGTAAACGGGTACACGTGGAGGTGGTTGCTTACGGCCACGACTTATTGCAAGGAACGGCCTCCACTTCTGAAGTCAGTGTCAATCCGACTAAACCAACGCAAATATACGGTAGCCATTTGGCTACAACTTATAATTCGCGCAGAATTATCACCTCTACCGGAGAGTATGATTATGCGTGTCAAGGAAGCCATTTTGGCAGAATGCACCATGCGCTTTTGCAACCCAATACGCGTTTTGACTTAGCAGGGCAAAGGAGGTTGATGGCTCCGTTGACCATTGCTCACAAGATTGTCGAGGGGCAAGGTGATACACGTAACGTTGACTATCCCTCTTATTTTGGGGTCTATTCAAGTGCTAATGTAGGCTACTTTGAGAGATCACATACCTATGCGTTCAAGGAAGAGTGCTGGCTCAATCATTCCGGCTCTGGCATTTTGCAAACGCGAATAACCTTTACCGGGGTATCAGAGATCACCAACCAACCTTTCCAGTGGCACGGATAAGTCCCACTTGCGCCTGGATATATCTACCTGGGCGCATCCCTTGTTATCGACAGTGACGAGGGTAAGGAAGTTTCGCAAGAATCGTTTTTTGCAAGAGTAACCCAGCCCGGAAGATTATAGTGCTATATCATAAATGAATCATATCTTGCAAAAGGGGCGATGTCTAACGAACAAAAAAAGGGTGAAATATTAAAATTATGTTTTTGTTATTTTTATTGGTTCGCTAAAGCATTTCCAATGCAGTCAGTGTTATGCGTCGAGCAAAATAATCTATGCTTTCAGCCAAATGTGAGAGCATGTTTCAATAATTACCATTGTATATCTCTACTCATTTCCCCTGATGAGTGATGCCTGTAAGACTTGGTGTGGTAGTCGTATATCTAAAAATAGATCCATAAGCGTTGGCCGTTGGTGTCATTTTATTTAGTGTCTGTGAATGGAATGCGTGAAAGTGTTATAGTGTGATTGTCCTTTACTGAGTATCGTCTTTTTTGTTTCAATCTATTGAAAACTATACCATTCTATGCCATTCATTATGAGTGGTGATTGCAAGTCAAATGACATTCTTATATCTGACTATGGCGTGTGATTTCTCTTCGTCGCTTAATTGAAAATAGTAGTTACACTTGGTTATTAAATGCCATTTTTTATCTTGGTACGATTTGTCTTATCGATTGGATACAATGTAATTAATAGTTTTAAACAGTTTTTAATTCCGTGCATTTACAATGATTATGTAGGCATTGCATTAAGAAAAACAATGCATTAATAAAAAACAGCGTGTTATAAATTAAAACGTCGTTTTTATTATTTCACTTCGCGTTTTTATAAAAAATTATAACTACTGCATGAACAAGCCAAGGTGCGTTTTTATGGTGGGTTATCATAAGGATGAATGATGAGTATCTTGGTGGCAGAAATTTAAGGAGGAGTGGTAATCACTGCCACCATGGTTTGTAGTGAGAATTTCCTGATGGTGGATTCCTTTGTTAGACAAAATATCAGGCGGATATGCAAATGAACATTAGCTTAATGAATGATGGCAATATCTACTTTCTTGGCTTCATTTTTAGCCCCAAGCTCAGAACATTAAGCTGTGGTGACACCTTATATCAATTAAGGAAAAAGGAGTCCGATGTGTTGGCTTTGCTATGCGAAAGATATCCTCATCCCGTATCACAGGATGATTTCCTGTCATGTGTGTGGGAAGGGGGATATGTAACACCGCAAAGTATTGCGCAGGTGATCCGCGCACTGCGGCGCAATTTGCAGGATAAAGATAAGCAAATCATCGTGACTATCCCGAAGTTGGGATACCGTTTTGGTGTG
>NZ_JAGFPF010000790.1:0-936 GCF_025962695.1 Candidatus Symbiopectobacterium sp. NZEC135
AAGGTTTCTACCGCGCCGGACACCGTTCCGGCATACAGCATCTGCTTGAAGGTCTGCGCCGCCTGACTGTCCGGTGCATCCATCGCAGACACCGTATCGATGCTGTCACAACGGCTATCTGGCGATATCTTCTGAGAAAGCGTCATGGGTGTTATCTCCATGGGGTACCTCGTAATCACGGTGAAAAACTCATAATGAAAAGCAGTGCTTGACCACGTCTGCGTCCGGCGTATTCACGTGTTGCAATACGCGTTTCGCCTCTTCCGGCGCATTCAGCCCCAACAGCAGGACGGCCATGCACACCGCACAAGCATCGCTATCGGTAACCAGACACGGTACCACCGGCACTATCGCTCGCACTTGACGCAGCAAGCCGTGATTAACCCCAGCGAATGCGGCTTCAAGCAATAGCCGTCGTTCAGCAGACGTCAGTACGCTCATATCTTCGAGATAATCCCGCTGAGCAGATTTTTGATGGTATTGATCATCGCGCTTTCATAGTTGATAAAAGTGGAATACTGCTGCACGGCAAACTGCGCCTTGAGCATGGCGTCGGGATTAGTTAAATCTTCGCCGTTCATTTTGTCTTTGACGGCTTGCCCTGCCTGGTTTGCCAGGCGGGACAACGTATCGATGAGTTGTTGAACATCCATCGTCATCCTCCGGTAGAATGTCGGCTTATTGCCTGAGATAGCTGCTTGCCTGCTACGTTGCTGGCTGGTATCTACTATGGTTTTAACCCGCCACAGCGCCTATCCGGTGTTTAACCTAACCACAGACTTTTCCACGAAAAATCTGATCTATGCCGATTTCTAACCAACGCTCGCCGTCAAAAGATCGCGTTACCGCGCCTTTTTTACACAGTCGGCGCACCAGCTTTTGGCGCTGGAGCGCCACCCTCTGGGGCAGGACGTCGGTTATCACTAACATACGGAT
>NZ_JAGFPF010000791.1:0-935 GCF_025962695.1 Candidatus Symbiopectobacterium sp. NZEC135
TCCGGCCAGAAGGCGGTCATGGCCTCTGCGGTGATGCAGTGTTTCTCCGCCAGAGTGTCTAACGTTAAGGCGGCAACGCCCTGTTGTTCCAGTAAGATCAGCGCGCTCTCAAGTACCTCGTCCCGCTGTAGTTGCATGATATCCCCCTTGATTCAGACTGGGGCCGCCACCGTTTCAGCAGCTTATTGCCCCAGTTTTTGCAAATGTGCCCGGAACGCCTCGGCATTCATAAAACCCGTAATGCGTGAGTCGGGAATCTCTCGGCCATTACTGTCAAAAAAGAGTATGGTCGGTAACCCCATAACCTGAAATTTTTTCAGCAAGGCATTTTGCTGCGCGTTGTTGGCGGTGACATCCGCCTGAAGGAGTTGAAACCTGACCAGATCCTGTTTAACGTCCGCATCGCTGAAGGTGTATTTCTCAAACTCTTTGCAGGCTACACACCAGTCGGCATATAAATCCAGCATGGCAGGGCGCTGGCTGCTAGTGAGGGATTGGTTCAACCCTTCCAGATGATGAACCGGTGTAAACGGCAGAGTCGATGTGTGAGCGGTGCTGGCTTGGCTTGATGAAGGCATTAACCATTCTTGCAATGGACGAGCGGCGGTCACGGCACCAATCAAAAGCAGCAGTTGTATCAAACGCATCCCGCGCCAATGGCTGCGCAAGCCCAGTATGATCAGCCAACTCAGGAAGGAAATTATCAGCAGGCTCCACAGGCGAGCTCCCCAGATATCGCCTACAACGCGTTCCAGCAGAAAAACCGGTAAGGCCAGAATGACAAACCCAAAAGCAGTTTTGATGTGCTGCATCCAAGGACCGCTACGGGGTAAAAAGCGGTTGCCGAACAGCGTCACCGCGATAAGCGGCAAGCCCATACCGAGCGCATAGAGATAAAGGATGCCGCCACCGGCGACGCTATTACCGCTTTGCGC
>NZ_JAGFPF010000794.1:0-931 GCF_025962695.1 Candidatus Symbiopectobacterium sp. NZEC135
GCGTAACGACGTGATAAGTTCAGACAATTGCCCTTCTATGATGGTAATCGTGGCGGTGGGATGTTCTTTTTGGAAGGTGTTGATCACGGCGGGCATGATGCTGAAGGCTGGCAAATGTGAGCAGCCAAACACAACGGTGCCTTCTGATATCTGGCTGGCTTGGTGCAGTTCATCAACGGCCCTTTCCAGATCGTTGAGCAGCATTGCTACTCGGGGTTCAAAAATGCGGCCCATCTTGGTTAATACCATGCCTTGAGGCCCGCGGGCTAATAAGGTAACACCCAATATTCTTTCCAGTTCCTGAATACTGCGCGTCATGGCTGGCTGAGTTTGAAACAGCGCCTGTGATGCGGTTCTGATACTCCCATAGCGAATGATTGCCTGAAAATTCCTGAGTTGATTAATTTTGGGGAGTTCTTTCATGGGGCACCATCAGCATTATTGGACGCGTCTTTTCTAAGGTAGACGGATTTTTATTGTTGGCAACAACCCATTGAAAAAATGGTTTTATTGACCATAACTGGCGGAAGAAGCATGATTAAATATCATGCTCTACAGACAAACAATGTCAACGTTTTGCCGTCAACGCCCCCTTGTTTTAACGCACGGTGGCACCGTTTTACAGACCTTGTGCAAGGGAATGTCTGTAGAAAATGGGTATCCACCTAAATGGCAGCGGGAGAAAAAGAGATTACGTTTGTCACAGCGGCGTATTTAATCTGAACGTATATAAAATTGCAAGGGAGTAAGCGGTTAAATAAAAATATCAACAAAAAGATTGTGCGAAAAAATCGTATTATTGATGTCGCCTTTCAGCGTTGGCTCAATGATACCGGGTGATTCTAGTAAAGTAATTTTTATCGCTGATAGGGAAATGGCATCACCAAAAACAAATGGCTATTTATCAGGCTGTTCGATTTTACCCTTTAAA
>NZ_JAGFPF010000792.1:0-931 GCF_025962695.1 Candidatus Symbiopectobacterium sp. NZEC135
GATTGCGCGCTGCCAACTGGTGGCTATCTGTCGGGCGCTGGCGCAGGATGCCAGGCTGATCATTATGGATGAGCCCACCGCCTCCTTGACGCATCAGGAAGTAGAAGGGTTGCTGCACGTGGTACGCCAACTGCGTGGGCGCGGTATCTGCGTGGTGTTCGTTAGCCACCGGTTGGAAGAGGTCATGGCGGTATCCGATCGCATCACCGTGCTGAAAGACGGCAATCTGGTGGGAACCTATCCGGCCAACGACATGAGCACACGCCAGCTCGGCATGCTGATGACCGGGCAAGCTTTTGACTACCACATCCGCGAACCCTGGCAGGGCGATGCATCGCGCAACGTGCTCGAGGTGCGGCAACTCAGCCGCGCGGGGGAATACCGCGATATCTCGTTTTCAATCGGTGCCGGAGAAATAGTTTCCATCATCGGGCTGCTGGGGGCGGGGCGCACCGAACTCTGCCTGAGCCTGTTTGGCATGACGCGGCCTGACAGCGGAGAGATACTCATCGACGGTCAAACGGTGCAGTTGCGCAGTAACCGTGACGCACTGCGCTACGGTATTGGCTATGTGTCGGAAGACCGTATGTCGCGCGGATTGGTGATGGCGCAGTCCATTGAGGACAATATTATCAGCACTATTTTCGACAAAGTGCGCAATGCCTGCGGGCTGATCCGCAAAAAACAGGTGCAGGCGATAGTGAACCGGCTGATCGCCGCGCTCAGTATCAAAGCGCCCGATCCGCGCTTGCCGGTGAGTACGCTGTCGGGAGGCAACGCGCAGCGCATTTCGATTGCCAAATGGCTGGCAATCGAACCCCGGGTACTGATTCTGGACAGCCCCACGGTCGGCGTCGATATCGCCAATAAAGCCGGTATTTATCACATTATCAGCGAACTGGCGGCGCAAGGGATCGCCATTCTGATGATC
>NZ_JAGFPF010000793.1:0-923 GCF_025962695.1 Candidatus Symbiopectobacterium sp. NZEC135
ATTGCAAGTTGACCGCAGCCGACCGGTGTTTTCTTATTCGATTTCAGCCTTTCGGCCAGTGAAACGCACATTTGCAAGCCCGCGCAGCTGTGCCACTATGTTGATTCATCGTAGTATTTACAGGAGCAGCGATGGAGCAGGATAACTTTCGCCAGCGCGTTTTTCATGTCGTAGCCGCCATTCCCTGGGGCAAGGTTACCACCTACGGCGAGGTGGCGCGCCTGGCGGGTTCCGCACGCGCTGCCCGTCAGGTCGGCGGCGTATTAAAAAAGCTGCCCGAAGGCAGCTCACTTCCCTGGCATCGGGTGATAAATCGCCATGGTGAAATTTCGCTAACTGGCCCGGATTACCTTCGCCAACGCGAAGCGCTCAGGGCCGAGGGGGTAACCTTTACACGTCAGGGCAACATCGGGGCGAAACGCCCTGAGAGCCATGAGGTGTTATCCCTCAGTGTTTAGCGGTGTTGGCGCACTGGGGGTCAATAGGCCTCCCTGCGAATGGGTTGGCAGTGCAACCGACTCCACCGGAATCAACAGCAAATCCGCGCGCGTCACACCGTTGGTGATCACTGCGGGGAAATCCTGCGTCGCCATCACAACGCGGTTATCAATGGTCACCGCGGCGCTGAGCAGAATACGCGCATTCGGCTGCACGTCGGCAGGGTTATACGGCAAGGAGAAGATAAACGGTGCCTGTTTGCCGTCCGTCCACGCCACTTTTTGCGCCAGCACGCGCGACGGCGTATCCGGCACGGTGGCATCAGAAACGGTAACCGTTAAGGCTGCATTGGGCGGCAGCGCGATGCGCTGATGCAGATTAATGGTGCCGCTGACCGCCGGCATGGCGAGCTGGGTTTGTGAAGCGGTCGGAGAATCGGTGACCGTTGTCGCGGCTAGCGCCGCGCCAGTCAGCACGACAGATAA
>NZ_JAGFPF010000796.1:0-930 GCF_025962695.1 Candidatus Symbiopectobacterium sp. NZEC135
TGTGAGCACTTTTCAGATTCTATGCTCGAATGTGATGATACTGTGTTGAAGCTGGCACTGTGTGGGCGACTTGCTACCTGTCTCAATTTGTTGAAATCCACACTGAATGCGCCCATTCCGCCTCATCTTGTCGAGAGCCTTGCCGTTGATGCGCTCCCTGCTACTTCTCCGCGCTTTGAACCTGATTATGAATCTCTCTGTCAATATTGCCAAACTTTAGTGCAACTGCTCACCGAGCAGAACTTATCTTCCGAAACGACTCCGGTTGTCATTGAGCTATTAGCTGAGCTGGTTTGGTTTTTTGCGGCTGGTCTTAAAGCCCCTCGTTGGTTGAAAACAGAACAAGGGCTTAAAGATATTGATGAAAAGCTAATGTGACGCAGTCAGGCATGCTGAGCTGCATAAAATAACGCTGTGGTTAGAGGTTGGTTTCCTCACAGGGAATAAGTTTTCCCTGTGGGAGATTCCCGCTTTCGCGGGAATGACAGGAGGTGCGGTATGACAGGTGATACGGCATAACAGAAAACGTAGTGTGTAGATGGCTGGGTAAGAGAAACTCGGTTAGCCAATAGGCTGAATGGTTTTCTGTAATGCACCTTGCCAGTCAGATAACGCAATACCTAACGTTTTGATTTTTTCCCCAGCCAGCGTGGAATACGCAGGCCGGTGTGCAGGAGTGGGATATTGCGCTGTAGTAATCGGTGTGAGCGTCGGTGCTTTACTCAGAACCGCTTTCTGCACTGCGGCAGAAAAGATAGCCTGAGCAAATTCAAACCAACTGACTTCTTTATCACCGGCGTAATGATAGATTCCCCCGGCGGCATTTTGTTGTAGCAGTGCAATAATCGCCTGTGCCAAATCACCCGCATAAGTGGGGCAGCCACGCTGGTCGTCAACAATGCTTAACGCATCCCGCTCTTTGCCTAAACG
>NZ_JAGFPF010000795.1:0-930 GCF_025962695.1 Candidatus Symbiopectobacterium sp. NZEC135
CCACCAGCAGCATTGGTACATGGTGCTGGGGGCACAAGACCAGCAAAAACAGGGAAAAGTGTTGCTCCTGCGCTCTGACGATCTTATGCAGTGGCAACCGTTGGGCGAGATCGCCGGCAGCGGCATCGGCGGGCTTGGCGATGCCGGATTCATGTGGGAATGCCCGGACTTATTCACCCTGGATGATAACGATTTTCTGATTGTCTGCCCGCAGGGTGTGGCGCGGGAAGAAACGCGTTTTCTCAACAGTTACCCGAGCGCCTATGTCTCTGGTGAGCTCGATTACCATCGGGCCCGTTATCGCCACGGCCCTTTGGTGGAAATGGATGCCGGATTCGAGTTTTATGCCCCGCAAACGACGCTGAGCGCGGACGGGCGACGCTTGCTGGTGGGATGGATGGGCGTACCGGATGGCGAGGAGATGTCTCAACCCACCACCGCGCAGGGTTGGATCCACCAGATGACCTGCGTGCGTGAGCTGTCGCAACACAATGGCAAGCTTTACCAACGTCCGATACGTGAATTGCAAGGATTACGTGAGGATGAGCAACACTGGCAGGGCCTGGCGGATGACGCCCCAGTGCTGGAAGCGCAGAGCCTGGAACTGGAACTTGCCAGCCAAGGGCCGATAATGCTCAATTTTGCCGATACGCTGATACTCACCTGGCAATCCGATGGCCTGCGTCTGGCAAGGCTTAGCCGGATAACCGGTGAGTGGCAATACCGCTATTGGCCGGGAGATGTGCGCGAACTGCACATCTTGTGCGATCGTTCCAGCGTAGAAATCTTCATTAACGGCGGCGAAGGGGTGATGAGCAGCCGCTATTTCCCCGTGCATCCCGCCACGTTGGCATTGAGCGGTGGTACGAATCTGCGAGCGCGCTACTGGTCGTTGCGATCATGCATGGTAGAATAAGGGATTATTTTACT
>NZ_JAGFPF010000798.1:0-928 GCF_025962695.1 Candidatus Symbiopectobacterium sp. NZEC135
GGCGGTTGTACCCCAAGCCCCAGAAAGGAGAGCGTGGCTTCCAACAGAATGGCGTGGGCAATCTCAAGCGTTGCCACCACCGTCAGCGGCCCCACTAAATTGGGCAGAATTTCCCGCACCATGATGAAAACCGACGATGCCCCCAACGTTTTCGCCGCAGCAACAAACTCCTCTTCCCGCAGTTGGCGCGTTACGGAGCGCGAGACGATCAGAAAGCGATCCCACAGCAGTAACCCGAGCAGCAGAATCACCACGTTTACCGAGCCCCCCACCAGCGATGCCATCGCCAACGCCACCAAAATCACTGGCATCGAGAGGCGTACCGTCAGCAGATAGCTCACCACTGCGTCCACACGCCCGCCGAAGTAACCGGCGACCACGCCCAGCGTGATGCCAATAACGCCCGCCAGCGCGGCGGCGGCTAGCCCGATCAGCAGCGAAACG
This sequence comes from Candidatus Symbiopectobacterium sp. NZEC135, assembly GCF_025962695.1. NCBI lineage: Bacteria > Pseudomonadati > Pseudomonadota > Gammaproteobacteria > Enterobacterales > Enterobacteriaceae > Symbiopectobacterium > Candidatus Symbiopectobacterium sp. NZEC135. Next base: position 445 of record NZ_JAGFPF010000798.1, read on the forward strand.
CGCGCCCCAAACAGCAGGCGACTTAAGTAGTCGCGTCCCAGCTTATCGGTGCCCAGAATATGCTCCCAACTGCCCTTCTCATACCAGACCGGCGGGATCAGGCGTCGGCTGACATCCTGCGCATAAGGGTCGTGCGGGCTGATCCACGGCGCCAGCAGCGCCAGTACCACCACAATCCCTAAAATCACCACGCCCAGCGTCATGCTGTGGTGACCCAGGATGCGCCGCACGGCACGTTGCCACGGGCCCGGTTGCGGTAATAACCCAGTTTGTCCGGCCTCAGTTTGCGTTACTGTCACAGCGCCACCTCGCGAAAAAAAACCTAGCCACAATGCGGATGTCTTTTCAGATGCTTTCATGTTGCTCACTCCTAGCGCGCCCGTAAGCGCGGATCGAGTGCCGCGTTGAGCACATCCGCCAGAAAGGTGAGAACGATATAGAACACCGCGATAATCAGGACGATGGCCTGCACCACCGGGAAGGC
>NZ_JAGFPF010000797.1:0-928 GCF_025962695.1 Candidatus Symbiopectobacterium sp. NZEC135
CATTGTTGATTGCAGATGAACCCACCACCGCGCTGGACGTCATCACCCAGGCGCAGGTACTACAGGCGCTGGAAACCTATACCACCCGTGCGCCAGGACGCGCCTTGCTGTTTATCACCCATGATATCGCCGTGGCCGCAGCGCTCTGCCAGCGGGCATTGATTTTGTCCGATGGCAAGATCGTTGAGCAAGGCACTATCGATGAGATAGTGCGTCACCCGCAACATCCTTACACCGCGGCGCTGGTGACTGCTGCACGTCAGCAACGTCATCGTCTACCTCAGCACGCGCTGGCGTTGGCGGGGTGAAATAAGATGTGCGCTTCTACCTTGCACGCGGCCACGACGCCGCCTTTCCTGGCATTGCGTCAGGTAACCCAGCAATATCCGCTGCCGGGCACGCGCTTCTGGCACGCCACGCGCTATCAGTGCGTTATCAATAACGTGACATTGTCACTTAATAAGGGTGAGCATGTCGGATTAGTGGGGGCTTCGGGTGCTGGAAAATCAACGCTACTGAAGATTCTGCTGGGGTTAGAAACGCCGGATTCAGGAAGCGTGAGCTGTCAGGGCCGTGCCGTTGTTCCGGCTTCCACCGCAGCACTGCGCTGGTATCGCCAGTTGGTACAGTATGTTCCCCAAGATCCGGCTTCCACGCTGGCGCCCAATAAAACCGTGGCGCAGTCGATTGCCGAGCCACTGCATTTTTTAGGCCACGGCGCAGCGTCGATGTCGGTATTGCAACGCGCCCTCGACGATGTCGCGTTGCCAGCATCACTGTTGCATCGGCGGGTGGCAACACTCTCCGGTGGGCAAGCGCAGCGGGTCGCCATTGCTCGCGCTCTGGCCTTGCGCCCGGCCTTCCTGATTGCCGATGAACCGGTGAGCGGTTTGGATTTGGCGTTACGCGAGCAGATAACGGCGTTATT
>NZ_JAGFPF010000799.1:0-927 GCF_025962695.1 Candidatus Symbiopectobacterium sp. NZEC135
CCTTATTGTACGTAGGGTTTTAATACCGTGAATTTAACCAGTGCCATGTCCGGCCCCATATATTGCCAGGTTTGCACTACTTGCCCCGTGGTTGGCTCCAACCAATAGGAATTGGTGTATTCCGCGTTTAACGCAGGAACCGAAACCTGTTCGGTAAACTTCAGCAGTTGGCGCGGTTTGCCCAGAATGGTTACGGTTTCTTTACCGCGCACCTGAAACACGGATTCTACCGCATAATCACCGCGTTGCACCTGCGACCAGGCCATTTTCCCCTGCCAATGCAGCGACGTTGACGGCTTTAGCAGGCCAACGGCCAGCGGGTCCGGCGTCACGTTGATGACGTGGGCGATATCCTCACCAAAACCCTGGGTTTTAACAATGCGGCCCTGCTGCATTACCAGAAGGTTGCTGTCCGCACCGATCCATTTGAGCTGATTATTTTCTGCAAACGCCAGCACGACAAAAGCCTGAGAAGCATCACCCATTTTAAGATAAGCAGAAGCGTAAGGCGTTTTTTCAACCTGCTCAGCCGAAACCTGCACATCATCCGTTCCCCAAATCGCCAGCTTAGCGGTTTTTTGGACCGCATCCATATTTTGGGAACAACCAGTCAATGCCAGCGCGAACAGTGGCAGTAATATCAGCGCGCTGCGTTTTGCCACGAGCGTTATTTTTATCATTAGGTGAATGTCTCGCGAAACGGCCAGATGCAATAAAAGAAAGGCCACCGAAGTGGCCTTGATTGTCAAATGACCTTACTGAACAGTACCGGGAACAACTGAACCTGTAGTTCCAGTAGTGCCGTTATCGTCATTGCTGGAAACAGCAACGGCAACAGCAACACCAATCGCTGCCGCCGCGCCCACAGCGATAAGCGCAGTAGTACCAGCAGCAAAACCGGCACCGCCCGGACCCACCGCACCCCGA
>NZ_JAGFPF010000079.1:0-12071 GCF_025962695.1 Candidatus Symbiopectobacterium sp. NZEC135
TCCATGCCGGATAATCCGTCAATAAACTCCTGCCAGGACTCGCCTTCGCACCCGGCATCCATACCCGGTAGCTGTCCTTGCCCCAGTGTCGGCGTGCCGAGTAGCAGCACGGGATAGGACAGAAAACTGTCCAGTGTGGTTCGGTTGATATTGACCGGCGCGTCTGCCGCATCGCCCAGTTTTTGATGAATCAACTTGGCTATCTTGCGTGTTTTACCGGTATCGGTGCCAAAAAAAATACCAATGTTCGCCATAACATGCTCCTGACTGACTCGGTGAAAGTGGAATAGTGGCGGTGGGTATCCGCACATTCTGGTGACTATCAAGGTGCGAAGATCGTGCCAGCTTTTTATGGGGCGTGGTTGGCGATAATTTGCACATTTATGGCGCAATATTGCACTATCAGTGACCATTGTGAGGGTAATGCCACCCGTGAAAACAGGGCCGTAAACCCGGTAAAACGCCGCCAAGGCGCGAAATGGCGAAAAAACCCGCATCAGGATCAATGTTTAGGCGAGTTAATGAATAAAAGGTGCAGTGTTTGCATGGTTATTCGTACCGGTAGCAGGCCGGAGAAGGTTGTCGGATCGTGGCACAAATTGTTGCGAACCTGACATAACGGCGTCGGTTGTTGTAAGGATAAGCCATGACCATGAACCTGATGACAGAGTCTTTCCCACTGGGGGAGATTGCCAGCCATTTATCGCGCCAACACCCGGCGCTGTTTTCTACCGTGGTGGAGCAATCGTCGGTGGCCATTTCCTTAACGGATCCGCAGGCACGCATTGTATACACCAACCCGGCCTTTTGCCGCTTGACGGGATTTTCGCTGTCGCAACTGTTAGGGGAGAATCACCGCGTGCTGGCGAGCCAGCAGACGCCGCGTGAGGTCTATCAGGAGATGTGGCATACCCTGCTGCAAGGGGAAGCCTGGCGCGGTCAACTGATTAACCGACGCGGCGATGGCAGCCTGTATTTGGCAGATATCGACATCACCCCCATCGTGAACTCGCAGGGGGAGTTGGAACACTATCTGGCCATGCATAAGGACATCAGCGCCCGCTATGCCCTCGAACAGCGGCTGCGTAACCACATGACGTTAACCACGGCGGTGCTGAACAATATTCCCGCCGCGGTGGTGGTGGTGAATGAAAACGACCGCGTGATCATGGACAACCTGGCCTACAAAACCCTGTGTGCCGATTGCGGGGGGCAGGAACTGCTGGCGGTGTTGGATTACCACAATAATAAAGTGGCGCTGCGCGAGGGGAGGCCGCAACCGGTGTTGGTGCGTGGCATGACGCGCTGGCTTGCGCTGGGCATCTGGGCGCTGCCGGGGGTCAATGAGGAGGCCAGCCGCTATTTTACCGACAGCGCATTGCCGCGCACGCTGATTGTGATCACCGATTGTACGGAACAGCAACAGCAGCAACAGCAAGGCCAACTCGACCGATTAAAACAGCAAATCACCAGCGGCACGCTGCTGGCAGCGATCCGTGAATCGCTGGATGCGGCGCTGGTCCAGCTTAACTGTCCGCTCAATATGCTGGCGGCGGCGCGGCGTCTTAACGGTGAGGATCGCAGCAATGTGGCGCTGGAATCGGCCTGGCGTGAAGGCGAAGAAGCCGTGGCGCGCTTACAGGCCTGTCGACCATCATTGGCGTTTGAGCCAGCAGAGGAATGGCCCGTTAAAGCGTTACTGGACGATCTCTGTGCGCTGTATCACACCCGTCTTAATGGCTTGCACTGTGTGTTGGCGTCGCCACAACTGACTGGATTTGGTCAGCGAACGCAGGTGCTGGCCTGCCTCAGTTTGTGGCTCGATCGCACGTTGGCATTGTCGACAGAGATAGTGCTTGCTGAGACGCTTCCCTTTTCACTGGCGGTGCAGATCTATGCCCGGGAAGAGGGCGGCTGGCTATCACTCTATATTGAAGACAACGTCCCCCTGATGCAGGTGCGCTATGCCGCTGCGGCGGCGGCAACCATCAGCACACCGGGTAAAGGCATGGAGCTGCGGTTGATACAAACGCTGGTAGCACACCATCAGGGTGCTATCGATCTGACATCGCGTCCGGCGGGAGGCACGTGCCTCACGCTCCGCTTTCCCCTCTCTGCGGTTTTGACTGGAGGTGCAAAATGACTCGCGTACCTGATACCGGCACGGTGGTGTGGCGCTTCGATCTTTCACAGCAATTTACCGCGATTCAACGTCTTAGCAGTGCCTTGAGCCGTTCTACCAGCGTGAGTGAGGCGCTGCAATCGGTGCTACGTATATTGCATGATGATGCCTTTATGCAACATGGCATGATCTGCCTTTATGATACGCAACGTGGCGTGCTGACGGTGGAAGCGCTACACCAAGCGGATGAACAGTTAATCGCCAGCGGCAGTCAGGTGCGTTACCGGCCCGGCGAAGGCTTGGTGGGCACCGTACTCTCACAGCACCAACCGCTGGTGTTGCCACGTGTGGCTGATGACCAACGCTTTCTCGATCGCCTTGGCCTGTATGACTACAACCTGCCGTTTATTGCGGTGCCCTTGTTTGGGGTGGAGACGCAACCCATCGGCGTATTGGCGGCTCAACCGATGGCGCGTTATGAAGAACGGCTTCCTGCCTGCACGCGCTTTTTGGAAACGGTCGCCAATATGGTGGCGCAAACCGTGCGACTGATGCAGCCTACGCGTCCGGTAGCGGAAACGCCGAGCCCCGCCGAGCGCGCTCCGGTCTGTGCCGCCCCGCGCCCGTTCGGATTTGAAAATATGGTCGGAAAAAGTGCCGCAATGCGCCAAACCATGGAGATTATCCGCCAGGTCTCGCGTTGGGACACCACGGTTTTGGTACAGGGAGAAAGCGGCACCGGCAAGGAACTGGTGGCTAACGCCATTCATCATCATTCGCCGCGTGCTGCGGCACCTTTTGTGAAATTCAACTGCGCGGCCTTGCCCGATAACTTGCTGGAAAGCGAACTGTTTGGCCATGAAAAAGGCGCATTTACCGGTGCAGTGCGTCAGCGTAAAGGTCGGTTTGAGCTGGCGGATGGCGGTACGCTGTTTCTTGATGAGATTGGCGAAAGCAGCGCCTCGTTTCAGGCCAAACTGCTGCGTATCTTGCAGGAAGGCGAAATGGAGCGGGTCGGTGGCGATGAAACGCTGCGAGTGAATGTGCGCATTATCGCCGCGACCAACCGCAATCTGGAAGAGGAGGTGCGTGCGGGCCATTTTCGCGAGGATCTCTATTATCGTCTGAATGTGATGCCGCTGGCGCTCCCGCCGCTGCGCGAACGTCAAGAGGATATCGCCGAGTTGGCGCACTTTCTGGTACGCAAAATCGGGCAGCATCAAGGCCGTGCGCTGCGTATCAGCGATGGTGCAATCCGCTTGCTGATGAGCTATAGCTGGCCGGGTAACGTGCGCGAACTGGAAAACTGTTTGGAGCGCTCCGCCGTGATGTCGGAAAGCGGACTGATCGACAGAGACGTCATTCTGTTCAATCATCGCGAAGCGGCTCCCAAAGCGAGCGCGGTGGCCCCCGCGCACGAAGAGAGCTGGCTGGATCAATCGCTCGATGAACGGCAACGGCTGATTGCCGCGTTGGAGAAAACCGGCTGGGTACAGGCCAAAGCGGCCCGCCTGCTGGGCATGACACCGCGTCAGGTGGCCTACCGGATCCAGACACTGGATATCAATATGCACCGACTGTAGGAATGCTCCATTATATTGTTAAATTTCAAACCCAAAGGTGAAGGCCGTTTGGTTTAAAGGTGTTGACGTTATACCGCGTAAAAAATAACGCTGAGGTGGCCGAGACCGTCGGGTGAGCCGCATGGATGCGGCGAAAGTCAGCGCCGCGTCGGGAACGCGTCGCTGGCGGCCCGAATAGCGGGCTCGGGTGCCGAAGGCACCGCGTAGCGGCGTTATTTCTCGCGAACAGCCAGGGGTCACGGGGCGACGGCGATTGAGCCGCCTCGTGTCGGGCGCGTGCAACGTTCGTTGCAAATAACTGCGTTGGTTAACGCGCACGAAATATTCACTGTTTTTTCAAAAAAACGCGTACCAGATTTCTGGATATCACTCCCCTGAGCACCACACCAAAAACATAACCACATTGTCGGGATTGTGGGATTAGAGACATTGTCGCGCCACTGCAACAATCCTGACAAACACCTGGCACAGAGAAACAGTATATCTATCTGTTTATAAAAACTTTTTATTAAATCTCTATGCGGTACGGCGTTTGCACCTGCCTAAACAGGATTCCGTAACCGTAGGCACTCTTATGACAGCATGTCCTTCCGCATCCGGCGCCGCAGGCTGCCGGACCTCTCAATTCAACGGGTTGACGCCGTTGCAGGCCAGCAAAGCCGCACACCATCCTTGTTATTCGGTGAGCGGGCACCACCGTTACGCGCGTATGCATTTGGCTATCGCTCCAGCCTGCAACCTGCAATGCAACTACTGTAACCGCAAGTATGATTGCAGCAACGAATCGCGGCCTGGGGTGGTATCAACGCTGCTTACGCCCGAACAGGCGGTTGCACAGGCGCGCCAGGTGGCGGCCGCCATTCCGCAACTGTCGGTGGTCGGTATTGCCGGGCCGGGCGATCCGCTGGCTAATATGACGCGCACCTTTAACACCTTGACGCAACTGCGCGAGCAACTGCCGGATGTAAAACTGTGCCTGTCCACCAACGGTTTGCTGCTGCCAGACGCGGTGGATCGCCTGCTGGACGTGGGCGTCGATCACGTTACCGTTACGCTTAACACGCTGGACCCCGCCGTCGCTGCGCAGATCTATGCCTGGCTCTGGCTGGACGGCGAGCGCTACACCGGAGAAGAGGCCGGCAGAATACTGTTGGCGCGTCAGGAGGAGGGCATTCGCCGTCTGACCGAGCGCGGGATATTGGTCAAGATTAACTCGGTGCTGATCCCGGATATCAACGAAGCTTCAATGCTGGCCGTCAGTGAAAAAGCCCGCGAGTGGGGCGCTTTTTTGCATAACATTATGCCGCTGATTGCACGCCCTGAGCACGGCACAGTATTCGGGCTACAAGGTCAGCCAGAGCCGGATGCGGAATGCATGGCACGCGTGCGGGCTCGCTGTGGTCAGGCGATGCCGCAAATGTCACATTGCCAACAGTGTCGTGCCGATGCCATCGGGATGCTGGGGGAAGATCGCAGCCAGCAGTTCCCGCTGTCGGCACTGCCTACCACGCCACAGCCCTACACGCCGTTGATGCATCAGCGTGCTCAGTTGCATGCCAGCATGGCAACGCACGGTGAGTCCGAGGAGCCGAACGCCTGTTTGGTGGCAGTGGCGTCATCACAGGGCGATGTGATTGACCAGCATTTCGGGCATGCGCAACGCTTCCAGATATACAGCCTGTCGGCGGCGGGGGTAGTACGGGTCAATGAGCGTTTTACGCCGCAATACTGCCATGGCAGCGCAGACTGTCCGCCAGAGGAAAATGGCGATCGGATGGCGCGACTGCTGGAACTGCTGGCGGATGTGCAGGCGGTTTTTTGTGCGCGCATCGGCTACGGTCCCTGGCAGCAGTTGGAACAGCGCGGCATTCAGCCCTGTGTGGAAGGGGCCTGGAAAAACGTGACCGAGGTGCTGGCCGATTGGTGGCAACAACGACAAGGGCAGCCTGCGGTACAACCGAAGGCGCAAGGAGCAGCCTGATGACGCACGCGCACTACTGGCTACGGCGATTGTTGGCGCAATATGAATCGGGGGCGGCCAGCTTTCCTTTTCATATGGGGCTTTCCACGGCGGCCTGGCGCGCCTTGCTGGTGCAGATGCGCTGGTCGGCCGCGCCGCTCACCCCAGTGCATCAACAGCGATTGATACTGTTAACCGAATTGCAATCGCACCGTAAAGCCGAGTGCGACCAGCTTGCCGCTTGGCTGTTTGAGCATCTGGTGGACGATGCGGCACCGATACACCGTATGATTGCCAGCGCTTCTCTGGGGTTTAACCACCTGTGGCAAGATTTGGGGCTGGATTCACGGGCTGAACTGCGGGAACTGATGACGGACTGCTTTCCGTCGTTGGTGGCACTCAACGTGAACAATATGCGCTGGAAGAAATTCTTCTACCGCCAGCGTTGCCTGCACAGTGAAGGGGAGCTGGTGTGCCGCTCCCCCAGTTGTGATGCGTGCTGTGAATGGGCGCACTGTTTCGCGCCCGAGGTGTGAACGGTTAGAACGATGTCGTCACGCCAAGATAGTAGGCTCGACCCGGTTCGTTGTAGGTAGAAGCCCCGTCTGCGGCGCGGTACAGGCGTTTATCAAACAGGTTACTGATGCCGCCGTTGACGCGCAGATTTTTATTCACCTGATAGCTTGCACCCGCACCCCAGACGGCGTAACTGCCGATGGTGCGTGAAGAAAGGCCCTTTTTCTGTTCGATGTGGTTCGTCGCTGTATGACGAGGTTTCTGTTCGCCGTACTGCGTCCAGCTCAGGCTGGCGGAGAGTTTCTCGGTAGCTTGCCATTCCAGCGTGGTGTTAATGGTGTACTTGGGAATGATCGACAGTGGATTGCCGGTTTTCTTCTCTTTCGATTCGATCATGTAAGTGGCATTGGTACGCCAATTCAACACATCGTCGACCAGAGGAACCAGCAGGCTGCCTTCCAGCCCCTGCACGATGGCTTTGCCGCCGTTTTCCCATCGCAGGACGTTGTAGTTGGCTGTAGGCGGTGCGATTGAATCGGAACCGGAAACAATTTTGTTGTTATAGTCGTTGCGGAAATAAGTCACACCTGCTTGATAGCCTGCATGATTAAACTCCAACCCGATCTCTTTGTTGATGCTGGTTTCCGGTTTCAGACCCGGATTCCCCAGCAGGTAACAGCCGTTGCCAGTGAGGCCGGATGTGAGTGGACAGCCGTTCCCACGTGAATAGAGCAAATAACCGGCCGATGACTGATACAGGTTAGGCGCTTTAAACACGCGCGCAATACCGGCTTTCAGACTGAACATCTCGCCCAGTTTCTGTTGCAGGTTAAGGCTGGGACTGTAGTTGCTGCCAAAGCGGTTATGATAATCAAAGCGCAAACCGGGAATCACTTTGGTGCCAGGTAGCACTTCAATGTTGTCTTCCAGATACAGCGCGCTCAACTCCGCGTGATTTTTGCTGCTGCGCTGAGTAGGATCGATAGACGAACCGGGTATTATTGCACCTGAGTTATCAGTATAGGAACTGGAGGCCGGGTCGTTTAACTGCTCACGGTTCCATTCAGCACCTACCGTCAGCGTCTGTTCCGTCCAAAAGTCCAACGGAATATTCACTTCGCCATTGATACGATAGTTATCCAGTCGGCTGGTGTTGTAACGCCCCGGGTTATTGATGGTACCTTCGCCACCACCCGCGAGTCCCTCAGACAAACGCGTGTTGTTAGTGTGATCGTAGGCAAATCCAAGGCGCGATTGTCCCCAATCCCAAATACCGTTATGGGTCAATGCGTAGCTCTGACGGTACATGCGGTTGGTTTCTGTACCACTTTCCGCCAGTGCCTGAGGGATTGCCTGGTTACTGCTGAATTGGGTGTCGCCGGTATAAATATTGCCCTGACGGCTGTAACCCGCATCAAAATCGACAATCTGTTTTGGCGACAGTTTCCATGACAACTGGGTGTTGATATCGCGATTGCGCACCCCTTCGCGACCTGCTGCGTACGAGCCGTTCTGGTTATGGTTAATGTTCGGATCGTCGGCATCAGTTTTATTGATATTGCCGTACATGCGCATGGTGAGCGCTTCACCGGCTAACGGGCCGGACAGTGTGAAATTGGTGCGACGGGTGGTACCTTCCTTGCTGCTTTCCGGTTGATTCCCATACAGCGAAAGTATGCCCGTCCAATTATTAGTAGGGCGCTTGGTGATGATATTCACCACACCACCAGCGGCACCGGAGCCGTAACGCGCTGCTGCCGGGCCGCGCAGTACTTCAATACGCTCCACGGCTTCAACCGGTACCCAGTTGGTATCGCCGCGCGTATCGCGTTCGCCGCCCCACGAATAGCGGATGGCGTTGCGCGAGGTAACTGGGCGGCCATCAATCAATATCAGGGTATTTTCCGGCCCCATGCCGCGCAGGTCGATCTGACGGTTGTTGCCGCGTGCGCCTGTGGCACTGTTACCGGTCAGGTTCACCCCCGGCATTTTACGGATGATCTCAGACAGATCGTTGACCGGCGGTGATTTTTGAATGTCTTCTGCTGTGATGATCGAAACACCTGGCTGCTGCTTTAACTCCTGCTCGGCGGTGGCTTTGACGGTGATGGTATCCTCATCGGCGGCATACGCCATACCGGAGACAGAACCGACCAAACCCGCAACGATCAGTGTCAGCGGCGTGAGTGTGAAGAGAGGCGCTTTATGCATTGTCCTTTTCCCTTTTGTCAGTAATATGGGTTATCCCGTCCCAAACGCTAATGATTCGCGTTCTCTAATTTGACAGAAAATAGTACTAATGTACATAAATTTGTAATCAAAATGTAAATAAAAAAAGGTAAGGGAATGACAACACGGTGAGGGATTTCTTGGTTGGAAAGCCGTTGGCGGTTAACGGAAGGCGTGGTACAGCGCGGCAATCGCAGGGTAAATTTGCTGGTGCGTCAGCGGATGTTCATGCTGCGCCAACAGTGCGCGAATGAAAAAACCGTTCATCAGCGTCCCGAGCGGCAGTGCAGCATCATCGGGAACGATCAACTTTAACAGCGCAATCACGGTGTTAGACCATTCCAACGCCATCGGGCGTAGGGAAGGGCGTGAAATCGCGGCAGTAAACAGTTCATATTCGCGCGCCAGATCTTGGATGTCGGTGGTGCCGCGCAAAATAAACTGGGTCAACACGTCGCAAGGATCGTCGTGGCGGCGCGCATTGAGCCAGTGAAACATGTCTTCGCGAAACAGCGCGATGGCTTCGCGTATCACCGCGTTCAGCAAGTCGTCCAGACTTTTAAAATGGTAGGTGGTTGATCCCAGCGGTACCCCCGCTTCGGCTGCGACCGCGCGGTGCGTCAGCGTAGCGATGCCGTCACGGCGGATAATCTGCGTAGCGGTGGCAATGATGTGTGCCGCGCGTGCATGCCTGCGCTCAACTGACAGGCTGACTCCGTTCACGCCGTTGGCGGATAACCAGGCGACAGCCGGCGTCGGGGGAAAAGGCGGAGAACTGGGGAGGTAAGCCTGTATTGAACCTTGAGGCTTGTCGGTGGTTTTAAGATTACTGTAGGCTGAGCGCACCTCATCGCATATATCATCAAGCAGGGATTGCCGTTCTTCCCGGTTGATGGCGGCAAAGCCGGTGCCGTGTAACAAAAACACCCCTTCAGCGGCGAGAAAAGCAATGCGTAAGCGCCTGGTGAGCGGGGTGGCTTGCGCCAGACGCGCCAGTTGCGTGCGGTAAAAGGTTTGTACCGGTACTAGCATGGCAGGTGCGTGGACCAGCGCGGTCAACAAACCAATAGCGCGCGACGCGGTTTCTTCTGTCTCTTGTCCGATTGCGCTGATATAGCCCAGAATCTCGGCGCCCGGTGTGTCGCCATAACGCCCATGTTGCTGCTCGGCGTCATGTGAAAAGCGGGTCAACTCGCGCTCCAGCAGCGTTTGTATCAGTTGGTCCTTGCTGGGGAAGCGGTATACCAGCCCCCCTTTGCTGATGCCTGCCTGTGCGGCAACCGCATCAAGGGTGAAACCGTGCACACCACCGCTCAGCAGCACGGTTTCCGCTGCATCAAGAATCTGGTCGCTATCAATGGTTTGTTTGCGTGCCATTTGCCTACCTTGCATTTCCGACTGCTCAGTCATATATTGCGCTGCGTATTACGCATGTTAGCCGATTGGCCACCACTTTGCCGACGGTTATTACTTCTTTTGCATGGTTAACAAGGTTACATCAATGTCTGAGTCTTTACGGCCGGGCGCGCACCGTTTTACCCTTATCGCCATTCTCGGGATACTGTGCGCGTTTGACGCCATGTCCATCGACCTCTATCTACCGGCATTTCCTGCGATCGCTCACGCCATTGGTGCCGATGCGGCGGGTATGCAAACTTCGCTTTCAGTGTTCCTTATCGGGTTGGCGTTCGGACAGGTTCTTTATGGGCCGTTTACCGATCGCTATGGGCGCAAAGTACCGTTGCTGCTGGGTATCGCGCTGTTTCTGGCCGCGTCGGTCTGTCTGTCTCATTCAGCCTCATTGACCGAGTTTGTTTTCTTCCGCCTGTTGCAGGGCATCGGCGGTGCGGCTGGGTTGGTGATCCCGCGTGCTATTGTGGCTGACCTTTACGCCGAGCGTGAGGCCGCAAAAGTGTTTTCGCTGTTGATGCAGGTGATGGCGATAGCACCCATTGTCGCACCGCCGTTGGGTAATCTGTTGTCCGGTTCGCTGGGCTGGCAGTCGATTTTCTGGGGGCTGGGCCTTGTCGGCGCGATCATGCTGTTTGCCACCTGGCGCTGGGTGCCAGAGAGCCTGCCGCGCGATCGGCGTATGCAGGGCAATATCGGTTCGGCTTTTGTCGGTTACAGCGCGCTGTTTCGCCAACGCGTTTATATGGGATATACACTGTCTGGGGCGTTCACCCTGGGCGGGCTGTTTACCTACATTGGCGCTTCGGCATTTATTTTTATTGATTATTTTCATCTTTCTCCTACCCTGTACAGTACCCTGTTTGCCGCGAATGCGCTGGGCATGGTGGTGTGCGGGCAGATCAATATCTTCCTGCTGAACCGGTGGCGCGAGCAGCAGATTCTTGCTGTGGGATTAGGGATACATCTGGTTGGCACCTTGTTGCTGGTGGGGCTGTGGTTGAGCGGCGGTGCGACGCTGTGGCTGTTGACGGCGCTGCTGTTTATGACCATGAGTAGCCTGAGCCTGGTGTTTGGCAACGGCGTGGCGGTCGCCATGGGGTCAGCGGTAGGCCAGACCGGCGTGGCATCGTCGCTGCTGGGGGTGATGCAGTATCTTTTCGGCGGGGTGGTGGGCGTGCTGCTCGGGGTCTTGCATAATGGCACGCTGTTGCCGCCGTTGCTGATGCTGGCAGTGTGTGCGCTGGCAGCACTGCTGTGCTGGCACGATGCTCACCGGCAACAGTCGGGAAAACTGGCTGCATTGTCCTCAACGGCGTCAGACATGTCGCACTGAACGCCGGATTAGTATCACAACGCGACCGCCAGCGTGCTGGCGGTCGCGTCAAAACATCAATCCAGATCGGATGCCTGATGGCGTTCCGCGACACCGTCGTTGCCCGTGCGGTTTACCTTGCGCCCACGGATGGCAGCAGGGCGCGCCGCAATCTCATCAGCCCAGCGCTTGACGTGGGTATAATCCTGCACGGATAAAAATTCGCTTGCGCCATACAAGGTGCCTTGTACCAGCCAGCCATACCAGGGCCAGGCGGCGATGTCGGCGATGCTGTAGTCATCGCCCGCCAGATAGCGGTTTTCAGCCAAACGGCGGTTTAATACGTCGAGTTGACGCTTGGTTTCCATTGCGTAACGGTTTATCGGGTACTCAAATTTTTCCGGCGCGTAGGCATAAAAATGACCGAAACCGCCGCCGACGAACGGCGCAGACCCCATCTGCCAGAACAACCAGTTGAGGGCTTCGGTGCGTGTAGCGGCATCGCGAGGCAGCAGGGCACCAAATTTCTCAGCCAGATAAAGCAAAATTGAACCGGATTCAAACACCCGCACCGGCGTTTCCCCGCTGCGATCGAGCAGCGCCGGGATTTTGGAATTCGGGTTGACCTCAACGAAACCGCTGGAGAACTGGTCGCCTTCACCGATGCGAATCAGCCAAGCATCGTATTCAGCACCGGCATGACCAAGCGCCAGCAACTCTTCCAGCATCACCGTGACTTTTACGCCGTTCGGGGTGCCCTGTGAATAGAGTTGCAGCGGGTGTTTGCCGACCGGCAACGCTTTTTCGTGGGTTGGGCCGGAAACCGGACGGTTGATATTGGCGAAAGCGCCGCCAGACGGGGCTGGCTGCCATACGTTGGGCGGCACATAAGTCGAAGAACTGGCCATGAAAAACCTCCATTGATGGTTGACGTAG